>DATEHD010000194.1:0-6672 GCA_035279765.1 Candidatus Krumholzibacteriia bacterium
TACGCGATACCGGTGGTGATGGCGGTCATGTCGGCATCGCACACGAGCTTGCCGTTGTGCTTCATGCGGAAGCGCTTGTCCATGGTCACGCGACCGATCACGGTCGCGCCCGCGCCCGTGTAGAGCCTCGGCATTTCAAACTTGTCGTTAAAAATGGCGACGATGTCTTTCGACACGCGCGTCGGCACCGCGATGGCAAAACGCTCCTGCGTTTCCGAGCACGAGATCACTTCCGGAAGCAGGTTGCCGAAAGCCTTGTTGACCTTGTCGAGATCGAGGTCCGCGCCGAAGCCGCTCGCTTCCGGCATCTCCGAGAACGCGCACGAGATGCCGCCCGCGCCCAGATCCTTGAAGCCGATCGGCACCTTGTTGTCACGGGCGAAGCGCAGCATCTCCTTGATCGCTTCGGCGAGCACGCGCTTCACGAATGGATCCGGCACCTGCACGGCGCCCTGCTTTTCGACCGCGGACGAGCCATCGAGGCGCTCGCTCGCAAACGCGGCGCCGCCGAAGCCGCTCGAGTCGGTCGGCTTGCCCACGAGAATCAAATCGTACGGAACATGGCGCGCTTCCTCCGGCACGCGGCTCCTGATAATGCCGCTCTCCTCCACGATGCCGAAGGCGACCACGTTGACAAGGCAGTTGTCGTCGAAGCTGGCGTCGAAGAAGGTCTCGCCGCCGTAGCACGGAACGCCGAGCGCGTTTCCATATTGCGCGATGCCATCCACCACGCCGAATGCAATGTCGCGCACATGCGCCGCGTTGGGACCGTCGGGATCACCGAAGCGCAGCGGATCCATCACGCCGGTGACGTCGGCGCCCATGCAGTACACGTCGCGCACGATGCCGCCGATGCCGGTGGCCGCGCCTTCGACGGGAAGCACCTGCGAGGGATGGTTATGGCTCTCGTGGGCCATGACCAGGCACCAGCTCTTGCCGTTGATCTCGGCGAAGCGGATGATGCCGGCGTCCTCGCCGGGGCCGAGCACGACGTGCGGCGCCGTGGTCGGGAGATATTCCTTCAGCACCCAGCGCGATGATTTGTAGGAGCAGTGCTCGCTCCACATCACGTTGAAAATGTGGAGCTCGACGATGGTGGGTCTTCTACCGAGGAGCTCGCACACGCGCCCGTACTCGGACGCGGTGAGCGAGACACCGTTCTTCTTCAGAAAGTCTTTGGCCGCGCCCGCGTCGGATGGTTCGACGGGAACGAGGTCTTGGGGGTCGATCATTTTTCGGGATACCCGGAAAAAGAAAGGGCGCCGGTGCCCCACGGCACTGGCGTCAAAGGCGGACTATACGATAGAGGGCGGGGCGGGGCAAGCGCTGGCACCGATCCCCGGCCGCGGCGTCAGCTGCCCAGGTCTTCCCATTCCACGCGGTCGCCCTTCGCGGTGCCCGAGGCCCGGATCGTGCCGACCGGAAGCTCGAGCGTCGAGTGCGCGCCCCAGAAGATCCGGCCGATCCAGCCGGGCTTGAGGCCTTCCTGCACGCCGACCACGACGTTATTCTTGTTGAGCACCACGATGTCGATGGCGAACTTCATCCCGAACATGTGGACCCACTCGCAGGGGACGAGCCATAGGCCGGTGCCGGGCTCGAGCCCGGACCGGCCCAACAGGCCACGCTTGCGCGTCTCCGATGTCCCGGCGACCTCGACGCGCTCGGCGACGACAGTCTCACGAGTGACGTTGCGAGCCCGCACGAAGTCCAGAGAATCCCTACTTCTTCGTGGTGCCAACCATGTCCAGGACCGCCTTGCTGTCCTCGGCGGCGTGCACCTGTGTGTTCTTGGACATGATCTTCCCGTCCTTGCCTATCACGAAGGTCCAGCGGTCGATCGTCATGTTGCGATAGATCGGTTCTTTCTGGTCACCGTTGGTAGCCATCACGGTGTCGGCGCCGGCCTGGGTGGTCACGCCAAACGCGGTCGCGATTTTGCCGTCGGTATCGGCGAGCAGCGTGAAATTGAGATCGTGCGCTTTCTTGAAGAGCTGGTGGTTGTGGACCGCGTCGCCGCTGACGCCTACCACTTCGACGCCCTTCTCCTGGAGCGCGGTCATGTCGTCGCGGTAGCTGCACGCTTCCTTGGTGCAGCCGCCGGTGAAATCGGCGGGGTAGAAGTAAACGACCAACGTCTTCTTGCCGACGTGATCGGCCGACTTCCAGAGTTTGCCGGCGTCATCCATGGCTTCGAACTTGGGCGCTTTGTCTCCCACCTTGAGGTCGACAGGCGTGCCGGAGCGAATCGCGGAGCCTGCGAGAAGGAGCGTTGCAGCCAGTAGCACAGAGAATCGAATGGGCTTCATCATGTTGCTCTCACCTTCCGTGGAATTTGGAACCATCAGGGCAGCATCATACGCCAATCGGCGTGCAAACGCCATCGGGCAGGGGGACAACTGTTCTGGTTCTTGCGGGAGACTCTCTTACACGACGGAGCCGAAGCGTTTGGGCAGGCGAATGGCTTCGATCCCCGTCTCGCGGCGCTGGATGATCCCCGCCGCGGCAACGATGATGGCGAAGAAGAACCACACCAGGAACGGATAGATGTCCTCGCGCTGGTGGTCGATACCGAGTTGTTCGACGGCGAACACCACCAACCAGATATGCGCCAGTGCCAGGATGTCGCTGACGTCGTCTCGCATGCGCGTGCGGTGCCAGAACGCCAGCGACATCTTGGTCACACGCCACATGATCCACATGAACGCGCCGAAACCGAAGAGACCCAGCGTCTGCAGGTAGAACAGGTACGCATTGTGGGGCCAGAACTGGAAGCTCAGGCCTTTCCCGATCTCGAACCACGGTCCGCTTCCCACGAACGGATGCTCCAGGCATTTCTTGAGCGACGGCAGCCACGTCATGGTGCGCGTCTCCGGGACGACGCCGTGCATCTCCGTGTTCATCAGGCGCTGGATGGGCGAGGTGGCGTACGTGTACGTGGAGAGCGCGTAGTCGGCGGCAAACGCGAGAGCGAGCGCCGCCGTCACGATCATCACCTTCTGCGGGAAGGACATGCGTCTGCGGAATAGATATAGCGCATATCCGAAGAGAATCATGATTCCCACCAGGCCGCCGCGATTGCCTGTGGAGAGAACCGCGACCAGCGTCAGCACACTGACGAGGAACCAGAACGTCTTCATGGCCGGGTTTTTGGCGCGCAGGGCGAAGTACACCATGAATCCCAACAGCTGCGTTCCGAAGTCGGCGAGGTTGGCGTCGCTCCCCAGCGCGCCGCCGATGCGCATCTTTTCGACGCGCGCGGTGAGCTCACCGCCATGGCTCAGCGGTTTGCCCATGCCGACCCAACCGGGGATGATCGTCGAACCGGGTGCGATCAGCTCGACGATGGCGGTCGCCATCACCAGGCCCACCGACACGCACATCAACTGCAGGATCTGCTTCAGGCGTTTCTCATCGTCGACGAAGGTGACGATCATCGCAAAGAATGTGACACACGCAATCTGACGCCAGATGATCTGGAGACTCCGCACGAGCGCGAGATTGCTCTCCACGTTCATCAGCGAAACGAAGTACGCGATGATGAAGAGCGCATGCGGTGCGCCCAGCGGCGTCGCGCGGAAGAGCCGTGTCTTGGTGGACGCAGCGCGCACCGCCCACACCATCGGAATGACTGTCATGAGCACGAGATTGCTGCTCGCGATCGAGATGCCGGTGGGAAACGGAAACAGCACGACGAAGGCGTAGATGGCGTACACCATGTCGAAGCGGAACATGAAGGCGGCAATGCCCAGCATGACCACCAGCTTGATCGAGCGGTGATTGGGGCTCGTCACCTGCTGCGCCGCGAAGAAGGACCCGATGGCGACCAGGGCGGCCGCCGGCACGATCCGTCCCGCCCACGTCACAGCGCGGTCAACGCGGGCTCGCAGGGTCTGGCTCTGGGTCTGGGTGTGTTCCAATGGTTCTTTCTGAAGGGTAATGATCCGACGGTACATCATGGCCGCGTCCCGGCCATCAATAATGGTGCGAAATCTCGGGCAGGGCGGTCAATGGCGGGACGCTTGCCCTGCCGGGCAGGGCAAGCTCCAGGCCAATTCCGGGTCGGGAATCAGGAGTGGGGCCACATGCAGCCGAACACGACGCCGGTGGCGGCTCCAAAGATCAGGCCGTCGATGGTGTACTTGAACGTCGTGCTCCACTTGCGCTTGTACCAGATGGAGTCCGGCCACATGCCGAGGGCATAGCCCATGAACGCGACCACGCCGGCCAGCAACATCACCGCGTTGCGCGGCTGTTCCGCAGGCAGCGCCCGCAAAGCGACGAAGGCGGTGAAGGCGCTGACGATCAGGCAGTAGACGAACCACTGCAGCATGCTCTTCCCCATGCCCATCTCGCCGTTGGGCAGCACGGTCATGATGATGACCGGCCCCTTCTTCAACTTTTCGGTGAACTCGGGGGTCTTCATTTCCTTCGTGGTCTTGCACCGCGGCATCATGTAGTCGCCGGGCGCAATGTTGAACTTGCGCAGCGCGTCCATCACGCTCTCCTCGCCGGGAACGGCCGGAAAGTCGTTGGCGTGATATTTGAGCAAAATGTGGACGAGCATGCTCGCGATAAAAACGGCGACAGCGGAAACGAAGATCGGCAAGAGGAGCGATGCGAGCGGGACCATGACAACCTCCTGGTTCGGATCGGGACGCCGGGCCCGCGTGGCCCGGCCTGGCGGGTTCAGCTCTTCAGCACGCGCGCGAAGATGGTGTCCACTTCGCGCACGTAATCGTCAAGTGAAAAGACAGCGTTGAGGCGGTCGGCAGCGAGGCGCGATGTGATCTTCGGCCGCGCGCGCACCGTCTGCTCGAAAGGTTTGCCGGTGTCCCAGGTCTCCATGGCCGCTTCCTGCACCAGCGCGTATGCCTCTTCGCGGGAGAAGCCATCGCGCGCCAACTCGAGCAGGAGCTTCTGCGAATAGATGAGACCGTTGCTCTTCTCCAGGTTGCGTTTCATGTTCTCGGGATACACGACGAGGTCCTTCACCACGTTGGTGAACTTCACAAGCGCGTAGTCGAGCGCGATGGTTGCGTCGGGAAGGATGACGCGCTCCACCGACGAGTGCGAGATATCGCGTTCGTGCCACAGCGCCACGTTCTCCATGGCCGCCACCGCGTAACCCCGTATCAAGCGCGCGAGCCCGACGACGCGCTCGCACACGATGGGGTTGCGCTTGTGCGGCATCGACGAGCTCCCCTTCTGTCCCTTCTTGAACGGCTCCTCGGCTTCCAGCGTTTCGGTTTTCTGCAGAGCGCGCACTTCGGTGGCGAACTGTTCCAGCGACGCGGCGGTCAGCGCCAGCGCACAGACGAACTCGGCGTGGACGTCGCGTTGCACGACCTGGGTGGAGATGGGCGCCGCTTTGAGACCGAGTCTCCGGCACACGTACTCCTCGACCTTGGGGCTCGCGTGCGCAAAGGTCCCCACGGAGCCGGACACTTTCCCCACCGCCACCCCCTCGATGGCCGCTCGCAGTGTCTGCTCGCGGCGGTTCAGCTCGTCGTACCACACCAGGAGCTTGAGTCCGAAGGTGATCGGCTCGGCGTGAACGCCGTGGCTGCGACCGATCATTATGGTGCGCTTGTGCTCGAGCGCGCGCGTCTTGATGACCTCGCGCAGAGCGGCGACGCGCTTGAGCAACAGCTCGCCTGCTTCCTTGATCTGCACCGCCAGCGTGGTGTCGAGGAGATCCGACGAGGTGAGACCGAGGTGGACGTAACGCGAATCGTTGCCGATGTGCTCGGCAACGTTGGTCAGAAAAGCGATGACGTCGTGGTGGGTGACTTCCTCGATCTCGAGGACGCGCCTGGCCTCGAAGCGCGCGTTTTTCTTGATGCGCGCGAGCGCGTCGGCGGGGATTTCTCCCAGCTCGGCCAGCGCTTCGCACGCGAGGATTTCAAATTCGAGCCACTTGGAAAGTTTGTTCTCGTCGGACCAGATGCGGCCCATCTCGGGGAGCGTGTAACGTTCGATCATATCTCTCCGGGTCGTTCGGCGAGCGTCACGTTGAGCTTCAACAACTGATCCTTGCGGTTGACCGTCATCTCGAGCGTTGTGCCCACCGCGGAACCGAAGATCACGCGGTTGGCCTGTTCGCGGCTCTCGATGGTGGTGCCGTTGATGGCGATGATCTGGTCGCCGGGCTTGAGGCCGGCCTTGGCGGCGGGGCCGCCTTCGTCGATGCCCTGCACGATCACGCCGTTCGACGTCGGCAGCTTGAGCGCCGCCTGCAGCTCCGGCGTGATGGTGGCCGCGGTCATGCCGAGCCACACGTCGCGCACGTGACCGTGCTGCACGATCTCGTTGAACACGAATTTGGCGCGGTTGATCGGAATCGCGAAACCGAGACCGATGTTGGTGCTCGCGCCGTCGCCTCCGGTGAAGATCAGCGTGTTGATGCCGATGACTTCCCCGTGCGCGTTGATGAGCGGGCCGCCCGAGTTGCCGGGGTTGATGGCGGCGTCGGTCTGGATCATGTCGCGAATGGTGACGCCGCCGATGCCGTCGACCTGACGACCGACGGCGCTGACGACGCCGGCCACGTCGTCACCAACTTCCACGTCGTCCGCGGCGCCAGCGCCGCCAAGGTCACGCTCGGCGACCACACGACCTACGACGCCGAGCTCGTCGGCGTCGCCCCCAACCAGGACCTCGCCGTCCTAC
>DATEHD010000195.1:0-10557 GCA_035279765.1 Candidatus Krumholzibacteriia bacterium
GGCAGCTACGGCGGCGGCGACGAAGACGAATATTGATGTCGCCCGCGCTACGCGCCATGGACGCGTAGTTTCACCGCGAGTTCGCGCGGCACTGCCGCGCGAGAAATAGA
The DNA here is from genome assembly GCA_035279765.1 of Candidatus Krumholzibacteriia bacterium. GTDB lineage: Bacteria > Krumholzibacteriota > Krumholzibacteriia > WVZY01 > JAKEHA01 > JAKEHA01. The sequence continues at coordinate 111 of DATEHD010000195.1, forward strand.
ACTGACCGCGCGCGGCTGCGCTGCGCGGGCAGCGTCCCCGAAAAGTAAAAAGCCGTCCGGGTTTGCCCGGACGGCTTTTTGTTCTGCCTGAGGCTCTGGTTCGATCAGGCGCGAACCGGGGCCTTGCGCTCCGCCATGGGAACGTAGTCGACCTTGTCCTCGCCCTGGTAGACCTGCGTGGGACGGAAGATGCGATTGTGCCGCATCTGCTCCATCCAGTGCGCTGCCCACCCCGAGACGCGCGATACCGCAAAAATCGGCGTGCCGAGGTCGCTGGCGATACCCAATCGGGCGTAGACGATGCCGGCGTAGAAGTCGACGTTGGGATAGATCCCGCGCGGGCCCAGCTTGTCGACGGCAATCCGCTCCAGCTCCGCCGCGATGTCATACAGCGGCGTCGAGCCGAACTTCACGAACAGGTCGCGGGCCAGCTGCTGCAGGATGTTGCAGCGCGGGTCCTTCGTCTTGTAGACGCGATGACCCATGCCCATGATCTTTTCCTTCTTCGCCGTCTTCTGCTCAAACCACGCTGCCACGCGCTCCTTGGAGCCGATGGCCTCGAGCTGGTGCAGCACCGCCTCGTTGGCGCCGCCGTGGAGCGGTCCGGAGAGGCTCCCGACCGCCGCCGAGAACGCGGCCGCGGCCTGGCACTCGGTGGATGCCACCACGCGCGTCGCAAACGTCGACGCGTTCATGGTGTGGTCGGCGTGAAGAATCAGGCAGGTATCCATGGCGTGGATCTTGAGCGGGTCCGAATCCTCGCCCAGGAGCATGTGCAGGAAATCCGCCGCGTGCGTCGCGTTGGGATTGGCTTCGATGAAGTCCTTGCCCGTGCGGTGGCGGTGGTAGCCGGCCACGAGTGCAGGGAACTTGCCGATGAACTCGATGGCGCTATCCTCGCGCTGCTTTTCATCGTAGACGCTGCGGTCGGTCTCGACGGCAGCAACTGCCGCGACACACGCCTGCAGAACGGCCATCGGCGACGAGTTCTTCGGGAAGCTCTTGATGATGGAGCGAAGCTCGGGAGAGAGCTTGCGGGCACGGGCTACGCGGCGTGAAAAATCCGCCAGCTCCGTTTCGTTGGGAAGCCTTCCGTTGATGAGCAGGAAGGCGGTTTCTTCGAACGTACTGTGGGCGGCGAGGTCCTCAATGAGGATGCCGCGATACTTCAGAATGCCTTTGTCCCCATCGATCCAACTGATGGCGGACTCGGCCGCTGGGACATTTTCCAACCCTGGAACGTACTCGATCATGCGCTTGGCTCCTTATGCGGAGATGGTTGTAGCCGTACATATACTATAGAAAGCGCAGGGCCACAAGCAACAGTTGCGTGCAGGCTCCATACCCCCGTCGCCGGGCGTTTAACGGGCTCCCGGCAGGACCGGTTCGCAGACCCGCAGGAACGAGCAGCGTGAGCAAAGCTCGCGCCGGTTCTCCTTCTTGAAATTCTCTTCAGCGGCGAGATTTCGCTCCGGGTCATCGACTTTCGTCATCATGTCCGCCACCGACCCGCGGATGTAGCTCAAGAGATCGTTGAGGCCGCGCTCCTGGAAAACGGTCTCCTTGATCTCGCCGCCGCGCATGAGGTCGACACGACGTTGGCGCACGGCGTGGATGGGAACGTCGTAGGTGTGGTGAATATAAAACGCGTAGCAGGCCAGCTGCCATTGCTGCTCGGGGCCGGCTTCCCACTTGCCTGTCTTCCAGTCCCACACCACGATGTGGTCGCTCTCGCGCGTGGCGCAGTCGAGCTTCACGGTGATGGTGGTGCCGTCGATCTCGAAGCGCGAGAAGGTTTCGATCTCGAGAAAGTCCTCGGGCGGTGTTTTCTGGAGCTGCGCGAACGCATCCGACGCATAGAAATTACGCAGGCACTGATCCACCTGGTCGGCCGAGTCGCGCCATTCAGTGTCTGTCACCGGAATCTTGTACTCGTGCTCGAAGAGACCGCACGCGCCGCGCGGATTGTCGTGGTACAGGCCGTCGCGTGACTGGCGGAAGTCGGCGCGCATCTGGTCGCGCGTGATACGCAGGATATCCTCCAGCGGGATCAGAGGAATGCGGCGCGACATGTTTTCCAGCGAGCGCTTGATGCACGCGTGCACGACGTCGCCTACCCACATCGGGCGCGTCCTCAGCTGCTTTAGCATGTAGATCTCGCGCGTGCGCGCGTCGGCATCACCCTCCCAGCCACCCCAGTATCCATACTGGTTGAACCAGTACTGGCGCAGACACGTCCGGAAGGTCCGGTCGCGGCTCACTGACCACTGGAAATTATTGCGAAGCGGTTCACGCACACGGCGAAGATACCACCGTCACGCGCTCCATGCTATTCTGGCGGCATGATCCGGATTGAATCGCTGACGGTGGGACCGTTCCAGAGCAACTGCCATATCGTGGCATGCGAGCGCACGGGCGAGGCCGTGATTTTCGATGCGGGCGACGATGCGCCCCGCATTCTCGCCCTCGCGCGCGCCATGAATGTGCGGGTGAAGGCGGTGGTCAACACGCACGCACACATCGATCATGTGGCCGGCCTGGCCCCCGTGGTGGATGCGCTGGGGGTGCCTGTGTTCATGCACAAGGACGACGTGCCTGTGTACGACGCACTGGCGCAGAGTGCGCTCATGTTCGGGCTTCCGGTGCCCAAACAGGTGCAGATCCACGGCTGGCTCGTAGAAGGGGACGTGATCCATATCGGCGAGCTCGCGGGGCGCGTGATGCTGATGCCGGGGCACACGCCCGGGCACATCATCGTAGTTTTCGACGGGACCGTGCCGCCGCGCGCCATCGTGGGCGATGTGATCTTCCAGGGGAGCATCGGCCGCACCGATCTGCCCGGCGGCGACCACGACGTCATGATGCAGACGCTGCGCCGCTTCCTTCCCATGGCCGACGATATGATCCTCTACACCGGCCACGGCCCCGAAACGACAATCGGCGCGGAAAAGAAGTGGAATCCTTTTCTCGCGCCGATGGTAGCGGGCGGATAGTTGCCTCTCGCGCTAGTCCTCTCGTAGCTTCGCGAATTCTTTCAATCCCAGGTGCACCTTGAAGCGCGCGGCGCGGTTGTCCCAGCCCGCTTCCGGGTTGGTGTACTGGAATGCCCACGAGCTCCCGCCGTATCCGCTGCGCCGCTCGTAGCCGATCACCGAGAAGCGGAACAACATCTCCAGCGCTTCGTCCGCCGCGACGGTATTCGCTTTGGAGCGGCGGCGCTCGTACTCCTCGGCGAACTCTTCGCGCTGGAAGGTCATGGTGCTGATGGCGGAGCATGCCTGCAGCGCTTCTTCCCACTGCGGCCAGTGCGCCATGATCTCGTCGTCGAGCTCGGCCTTGAGATACGCCGAATACGACTCGCGTGCGTTGATCACGTCCTGGTTGATGAGCAGCAGGGGATCGTCTTCGCGGCGCTGCGCCTGGACGAGCGACGAGTTCAAGAAGCGAATGACGTCGCGCGGGCGCAGGAAGGTGCGCGAGAGCACGAAGCCCCACTTGCTGTTGGTGGTTTTGGCCGGCTCGGCGCTCGTCACTGTGTCCCAGCGCGCTTCAGGTCCGAGGCGCGCCACCAGGCGCGTGGTCACCAGCTCGAGCAGGGAATCGCTGTCCCATTCCAGACGAAGCGCCATGCGTTCGCTGATCTTGTTCTTGTCCGAGAACGCGAGCTTGTCCCACAGATCCGAGCGCAAGTAGATGACTGGTTTCACCGGTACGCCTTCGCGGTAGCGCTGGCGCACCGCGCGCACGGCCAGCACGAGGCCCGCCAGCATGCGCGAGCGTTCCTCGGTGAGCGTGGAGATGCCCTGGTCGAGCTCGTCGAAGTGAAGCATCAACGAGGGCGCGTTGACTTTCCTGGCGAGTTTCACCGTCGCCGCGAGCAGCTGGTCCGAAAGCGCGTCGAGCTCGCTGCCCAGCTTCTTGTCGCCTTTATGGCGATCCAGCGCTACCGTGACCAGCTTGCACCCGAGCACTGTTGGCTCGAAGGAGAGGCTCGAGAGCTTGAGAGCGCTCGGCTTGAGCACTTCATCAAGCTGCAACCCATCGCTCCCGTAGTTGTCCTTCAGGAAATGGCGGATGGCTTTCGCGTCGGCGTCGTTGGCGTCCTCGACGCGTGTGAGCGCCAGCGCTGCCAGCTGCACGGCGATCAGGTACCGCCACGACGAAACGTACGCTTCCACGTCGGATGCGCCGCGGTCGACGCGTTGGGCATGAACGGCCCACGGATATCCGCCCAGGTTGAGCGAGCGCGACATCACCTTTTCGCTGCCTTCGGCGAAATGGCGGACGAGCGCCGTCTTGCCCGCGCCTTTGCGGCCGAGCACGAGGAACACATCGCCCGTCTTGATGCGTGTTACCGCATCGGTGGTGAGAAAATAATCGAGAACCGCGTCGTCTTCGGCGGCAACATCGCCAAACGAAGAAAGCTCGCGCAACGAGACCGCGTGCGTGATAGCCATACTGTCTCCCTCGGTGGTTGGAAGTCAGGGATAGGCTGCAAACACCATGCCCTGGGCGCGGTGGCCGTCGTGAGAGCGAATGGTGGTTTGTGGCGTCCTATGGCGGAGAAACGCGATCGTGCGAAATGACGCTAGCAGGCGGGCTGGCGGGAGACGTTTTCCAGTTGTTGCCTGGCGTGGTAGGAGCTGCGCACCAGGGGACCGGACTCGACGTGCTTGAAGCCCATCTTGAGCCCTTCTGCCTTGATGTGTGCGAACTCCTCGAGCGAGTAGTAGCGGTCGAGCGGGAGCGCCGCTTTCTTGGGCGGCAGATACTGGCCGACGGTCAGGATGTCACAGCCGGTAAGCGCGATGTCTTTCAGCGTGTCGAGCAACTGGTCCATGGTCTCGCCGAGGCCGACCATGATGCCGCACTTCACGCTGATATCCGCGCCGTGCTGCTCGCGGTACAGTACCGAGTTCTCGAGAATCTTGAGCGTGTTTTCGTACACGGCGACCGGGCGCACGCGACGATACAGATGTGACGCGGTCTCGATGTTGTGCGCGAGACAATCCGGCCGCGCGTCGAGCACGACGTCGAGCAGCTCGCGCCTGCCGTTGAAGTCGGGAATCAGCACTTCGATCCGGCATTTCGGAATGCGCTTGCGCACCGCCGTGATCACCTGCGCCCAGTGGCCGGCGCCCTCGTCGGGGAGATCGTCACGATCCACCGACGTGATGACCGCGTATTGCAACCGCAGCGTTTCGATCGCGTCGGCCACGTGTTCGGGCTCGAGCGGATCGACGGGGCCCGGCTTCCCCTTCATCACCGAGCAGAAGCCGCAGTGGCGCGTGCACACGTCGCCCAGGATCATGAACGTCGCCGTGCCCTGGCCCCAGCATTCGTAAATATTGGGACAGCGCGCTTCCTGGCAGACGGTGTGGAGGTTGAGCGATGAGACCAGCTGATTGACGCGCTTGTACTCGTCGTTGGTCTGGAGGCGGATCTTGAACCACTCGGGACGCGGGGGACGATTGCCGTTCGACTCAGTTGACATGAGCGATCGCCTCCGCACGCATCTCGCGATCGAACACGTCGCCGAAGTGCGCCACCACGCGCTCGCGCACCGCGGCCACCGAGACCGGGCCCGCCAGCTCGGTCTCGAGCGACGTCATCACACAGCCGGATATTCCGCACGGGTTCATGAGCGAAAAGTAAGATAGATCGGTGGACACGTTGAGCGCAAAACCGTGCATCGTCACCCAGCGCGAGATGCGGATGCCGAGCGAAGCGATCTTGCGGTTGTTCACCCACACGCCGCGGTGTACCGGATGGTGCGAGGCAAACACACCGAAGTCGGCCAGGGTCGCGATCAGGACCTCTTCCAGGTCATAGACATAACGCCGAATGTCGTGGCGTGAGGCTTCCAGCCGAATGATGGGATACCCGACAAGCTGTCCCGGGCCGTGATAGGTGACATCGCCGCCGCGGTCGGTGGCGACGACGCGTGCGCCGCGGGCTTCGATCAGCCTGCGGTCGGCGATGAGCGCCGAGCCGTCGGCGTTGCGCCCCACCGTGATCACGTGCGGATGCTCGACGAACAACAGGACGTCGTCGCCCTGGTTCTTCTGCAGCCGCTCCACCTCGCGCTTCTGGAGCGCGAAGGCCTCGTCGTAATCCATGCGACCGAGGTCGATGGCGCGGCACACGTCACGAATTTCGCCGAACCCGCACATTTATGCCGCCGGTTTCTCCAACTCGCGCTTCACGACGGTGAGGAAGCGGGCCGCGTCCGCGCCGTCGACGATGCGGTGGTCGTACGAGAGTGACAGGTACACGATGGGCCGGATGGCGATCGCATCGTCGATGACGACGGGGCGCTTGGTGATGGTGCCGAGCCCCATGATCGCCGCCTGCGGCTGATTGATGATCGGCAAGCCGAAGGTTCCGCCAAACACACCCACGTTGGTAATCGTGAAGGTGCCCCCCTGCACGTCGTCAGGAACGAGCCGCTTGGTGCGCGCGCGTTCACCGAGATCGGCGGCGGTTTTGGCGAGGCCCAGGAGGTTCATCTGGTCGGCCTTCTTGATCACCGGGACGATGAGCCCGTTCTGAATCGCGACCGCGATGCCGACGTTCACAGTCTTCTTGTAGATGATGGTGTCGCCGTCAACACTGCTGTTGATGATCGGGTATTCCTTGATACCGCGGATCGCGGCTTCGATGAAGTAGGGAAGGAAGGTGAGCTTGACGCCTTCACCCTCGAACTCTTTCTTCGCCGCTTCACGCCGCTTGACGACTTCGTTCATGTCGACTTCGAAGATGGTGTACACGTGCGGTGATGTGTGTTTGCTCATCACCATGTGCTCGGCGATTTTCTTGCGCATGATGCTCATGGGCTCGCGCACTTCGTCCTGGCCCGCTGCAAACACGGCCGGCTTCGGTGCTGCCGGAGCAGCGGCGGGCGCGGCCGACGGAGCTGGTGCGACCGGAGCGCTGTACGTGGGAGCGGGTGCCGCCTGGGCGATCGGAGCCGCCGATGATGCGGCCGACTCGATGTATGTCATGATGTCTTTCTTCGTGATACGCCCGCCCTCCCCGGTGCCTTCGATGAGCGACACGTCGACGCCGTGCTCGGCGGCGATCTTCTGGACCACCGGAGACGAACGTACGAAAGTGCGTTCCGCAACGGCCGCGGGGGCGGCAGCGGATGTCGCTGCAGGGACGGGATTCGGCTTGGGTGCCGGCGCGGGCGCAGTGGCAGTCGCTGGCGCCGGCGCTGACGACACTGCGGCCGCTTTGGGCGCGCTATCGCGCGCCGACTCACCCTGCGCGCCTATTCTCCCCACCACCGTTTTGATATCCACCGTCGTGCCGGGCTGCACGAGCACTTCGAGCAGCGTGCCGGCGGCCGGCGACGGAATCTCCGCGTCCACCTTGTCAGTCGAAATCTCGAACAACGGCTCGTCGCGTTCGACTTTGTCGCCCACGTTCTTGAGCCATTTGACGAGGGTTCCTTCCGCGATACTCTCGCCCATCTGGGGCATGATCACATCGACAGCCATGTTGTTCCTTTCTTCTCGTTCTTAATACGCCGCCAGCTTGCGTGCCGTTGCCACGATGTCTTTGACCTGCGGCAGGAACGCTTCTTCGAGCGGTGGGCTGTAGGGAACCGGTGTGTCTGGCGGCGCAATGCGCACGATCGGACCGTCCAGGTATTCGAATGCTTTCTGCGCGATGCGCGCGACGATTTCGCCGCCGGGTCCGCCGGTCATGGTGGCCTCGTGCATCACGATCACCTTGCTCGTCTTCTTCGCGGTGGCGAGGATCGCTTCTTCGTCGAGCGGAAGAATGGTACGCAGGTCGAGCACTTCCACCTCGATACCGTCCTTCGCCAGCTCGTCCGCCGCTTCCAGCGCCTTGTAGACCATCGCGCCGTACGTGATGATCGACAGGTCATCGCCCTCGCGACGCAGCGCCGCCTTGCCGATCGGCACCACGAAATCCTCGGTGGGCAGATCTTCCTTGATGCGGCGATAGAGATACTTGTGCTCGAAGTAGAGCACAGGATCCGGGTCGCGGATGGCGGCCTTGATCAGTCCCTTCGCGTCATATGCCGTGGACGGGCACACGATCTTCAGCCCCGGTACGTTGAAAAAGTACGCCTCCGGGTTCTGCGAGTGGAAAGGTCCACCATGGACGCCGCCTCCGCAAGGGCCGCGCACCACGATGGGAACCCCCGCGTTCCAGCGATAGCGGCACTTGGCCGCAAAGTTCACGATCTGGTCGAAGGCGCACGAGATGAAATCGATGAACTGCATCTCCGCCACGGGGCGCATGCCCACGAGTGCGGCGCCGATGGCGGCGCCGACAATCGCGGACTCCGAGATGGGCGTGTCGATGACGCGCATGGGCCCGAACTTGTCGAGCATGCCCTTGGTCACCTTGAAGGCGCCGCCGTAGATGCCCACGTCTTCACCGAGGATGAAGACGCGATCATCCTTCTCCATCTCTTCCCAGATGCCTTCCTTGATTGCGTCGACGTATGTCGTGACTGCCATGTTTAGCTCTCCTGGCCTTCGTAGTAGACGTCTCGGGTGACTTCCTCGGGAGCGGGATAGGGCTGCGTTTCGGCCCAGTCGACCGCATCATCCACGATCTTCACGCATTCCATCTGCATCTCGTCGCGGCGCTTCTCGGTGAGCACGCCCTCTTCGATGAGCTGGCGCTCGAAGCGCGGAATCGGATCCTTGCGCTTCCATTCTTCGAACATCTCGGGCGGCACATAACCGGCGTCGTCGTGCGCGGAGTGTCCCGTCATGCGGAACGTCTTGAACTCCACCAGCGAGGGACCGCCGCCCGAACGTGCCAGGTCGACAGCGCGCTTGGCCGCGTCGTACACGGCGAGAATATCGTTGCCGTCGACGACTTCGCCCGGAATGCCGTAACCCGGCGCGCGCATGGCGACGTCCTCGATCGCCATCTGCAGGCTGACAGGCGTCGAGTACGCGTAGGCGTTGTTGTTGACGAAGTACACGACAGGCAGCTTGTGAATGCTCGCGAAGTTGATGCCTTCGTGCCAGTCGCCGCGCGAGGTCGCGCCTTCTCCGTTGTAACAGAGCGCCACGCGCTTCTGATTTTTCTGTTTGAACACGAGCGCGCAGCCCGCCGCCACCGGCACGTTGTCGCCCAGGTGCGAGACGAACGCGATCACGTTGTAGTTCATGTCGCCCATGTGCATGTTGCCGTCGCGTCCGCGCGTGAGGCCGGTGCGGCGGCCCATGTACTGCGCGATGATGCGCCGCGGCGTGATGCCGCGCATGAGGAACACGCCCATGTCGCGGTGCGACGGGGCGACGACGTCGTCCTTCTCCATGTGGATCGCGGTGCCGACGGAAATCGCTTCCTGGCCCAGCCCGACGTACACGCCGCCGACGATGCGGCCCTGGCGGTAGAGCTTGCGCTCGATGCGGTCCTCGATCTCGCGTACGAGCTTCATGTAATGAAGCATCTCCAGCTTGGCCTTGTCGCTGGGGACGTGTGTGAAACGCGGGCGCTTGGTGGCCGGTTCAGTCGCCATAGACATTCTCCATGAGGGTGGAAGGATCGGGAAACGGGGATGCGAGCGCCTCGTCCACGGCGGCATCCAGCATTTGATTGATGCGGGTATCGATCTCCTCGATCTCGGTGGAAGACTCCACGATGCCGTGCATGTCGAGGAAGCGGCGGTACGCATCCAGCGGATCGCGCTTCTCCCAGTACGCGCGCAGTTCTGCGGGCACGTAGCCGGCGTCGTCGTGCTCGGCGTGACCCTTGCGGCGGAAGGTCTTGGCTTCGAGCAGCACGGGGCCTTCGCCGTTCACACAGCGTTCGCGCGCGCGGCGCGTTGCGTCGACGGCGGCCAGCACGTTGTTGCCATCGAACATCTCGCCGTAGCAGCCGTAGCCCTCGGCGCGCACGATGAAATCAGGCACGTTGAACTGCATCGACGTCGGCGTCGAATACGCATAGCCGTTGTTCTCGACGATGATAATGAGCGGGAGCTTGTGCACCGCCGCGAAGTTGATGCCTTCGTGGAAGTCGGTGGTGCTGGTGGCGCCGTCACCGACATAGGTGAGCGCCACGTTCTTCTTGTTGTGCATCTTCATCTCGAGGGCGATGCCGGAGAACACCGGCACCAGTGTCGCGAGCATGCTTATCGGCGACACGATGCCGCGCTCGATCCAGCCGAAGTGCACGTTCAGATCCTTGCCGCCGGTCGGGCCGATGGCGCGTGCGCAGTACTGGCCCATCACGTGGTGCGGCTCGACGCCGCGCACGAGCATGCCACCCAGGTTGCGGATCATGGGTGCGAAGAAATCGCCGCGCTGCAGCGCGTAGGCGCTGCCCACCGAGCAGGCTTCCTGGCCCAGGCTGCGGTAGAGGCCGCCCACCACCTTGCCCTGGCGGTAGAGGTTCGTGAGCTTCTCCTCCACCATCCGGTTCAGCTTCATGTACTGGTACAGCTCGA
>DATEHD010000196.1:0-3641 GCA_035279765.1 Candidatus Krumholzibacteriia bacterium
GGGATCGATGGCATTCACTTCACCGTTGTCGGCGGAGCGCTTCCCGAATCACTGGCGTGGTTCGGGGCGCTGCAGCACGTGGAAGTGGCCGGACACGCGCGCGACGTAGCGCCGTATTACGCGCGCTGCGCGTGCCTCGTCGTTCCTCTTCGTTACGGGGGAGGGCTGCGCATCCGGATCCTGGAAGCGATGGCGGCCGGGGTGCCGGTGGTGGCATCACCCGTGGCCATCGAGGGCATGGACCTCGATCCGGAAAAGCACCTGCTCGTGGCGCTGACTCCGGCCGAATTTCGGGCCCAGATCGAGCGCATCCTGTACGACCCGGCCTTCGGCAGCCGCCTGGCCGAAGCCGCCAGGGCCCATATTTACCGGACTTACGGCCCTGACGCCCGCACCGGAGGCATCCGCAAGCTCGCAGAAAACCTGATGAGCGAGTCCGGTTCCGTCCCGTCCCCATAGGGCTTTTCCCCCTCGCCACGCCAGAAATACGTCTGGAAGCCCGCAACGTAACTGTGCTAAAATCAACTGGCTCGCGTCTGGGGTCAGGTACTCAAACGTAAGGACAATTCCGGGTGTCATCGATGGGGCAGAAGCAACAGGTCCCGTTCTTGGACCTCTCGCTGCAACACCGGGAGCTGCACAGTGAGATCACGGCGGCGGTCGTACGCACGATCGACCGTGGCGATTTCATTCTGGGCGCGGCACTGGAGGAGTTCGAGCGCGAGTTCGCCCGCTACTGCGGAACCGAATTCGCGATCGGTTTGAATTCCGGAACGGCGGCCCTTCATCTCGCACTTCTCGCCGCCGGCGTTGGCGCTGGTGACGAAGTGATCACCGTTCCCAATTCCTTCATAGCCACTGTTGAGTCCATCGTTTACACGGGTGCCACGCCGGTGCTCGTGGACGTCGACCCCGCCACCTTCTGTCTGGATCCGGCGCGCTTCGAGCAGGCCATCACGCCGCGCACGAAGGCTGTCATTCCGGTCCACCTGTACGGGCAGCCCTGCGACATGGACGCCATCAACGACATCGCGAAGAAGCATCACATCGCGGTGGTCGAGGATGCCTGCCAGGCGCACGGTGCCATGTATCACGGCCGGAGAACGGGTTCACTCGGAACGGCGGCAGCGTTCTCGTTCTATCCCACCAAGAACCTCGGCACCATCGGCGACGGCGGTGCCGTGACCACGAACGACCCCGAGCTTGCGAAGCGCATGCGCGCGCTGCGCCACCATGGCCAGTACGAGCCCAACGTGTTTCCCGAAGTGGGATACAACTACCGGCTCGACACGCTCAAGGCGGCCGTGTTGCACGTGAAGCTGGCGCACCTGGACCGCTGGAATGCACGCCGGCGATCCATTGCAGAGAAGTACCGCAGCCGTTTACAGGGAAGCGAATTCACGTTCCAGTCCCGCGTGAGCGGCTCCGAGCCCGTGTTTCACATCCTGGCCGTCCGGCACTCGCGTCAGCGCGCGGTGCAGGATGCGCTATCGGCGGCGGGGATCGGTTGGGGCAAGCATATCGTTCCTCCCGCGCATCGGCAGCCCGGGTACGCACATCTCGCGCACGGCGGGAAATTCCCGGTCAGTGAAGCACTCTCGAATCAGCTCGTCTCGTTGCCCGTGTTTCCCGAACTGACGGACGAGCAGGTAGATCTGGTTGCCGATGTTTTGTCTCGAGTCGAAGTATCCGTTTGAATTGCACCCACCAGATTCGAGGTCAGCAGCCGTGAAGAAGAATCTTGCAGCGTTCAGATACTCCGAGCAGAAAGTCATTCCTCTGTATGCCACCGACGCCATGCGTGGCGCCTCGCCGGTCGTTCCGCTCACCGACGAAGCGCGCGGGGGCGGGGTGGCCAAGCGATCGTTCGACATCCTGTTCACGCTCATGATCGCGTTGATCGGGATGCCGTTCTATCTCATGATCGCGCTCCTCATCAAGCTGACGTCGGAGGGTCCCGTGCTCTTCGTGCAGGATCGTGTCGGCCAGGATGGGCGCGTGTTCAAGTTCTACAAGTTCCGCACCATGCTTGTGGACAACAGCGACCACCAGCACCGCACCTTCGCCGAAGACTTCATCAAGGGACGCCTGATGGGCGAAGAAGGTGACCGTCGCGTGTTCAAGCTGCAGAACGATCCGCGCGTGACATCGATCGGACGTTTCCTGCGCAAGACGAGCCTCGACGAGCTGCCGCAGTTCATCAATGTGATGCGCGGCGACATGACGCTCGTCGGCCCGCGCCCCCCGTTGTCCTACGAGCTCGCCCACTACAAAGAATGGCATCGTGGCCGTCTGGCCGTGAAGCCCGGGCTTACCGGCCTGTGGCAGGTCAGCGGTCGCAGCACGGTGCCGTTCGACGAAATGGTCATGCTCGATCTGTATTACATCGAGAATTGGTCGCTCGCCCTCGACCTGAAGATCATTGCCCGCACTGTGCCGGTGATGTTGTTCGGCCTGGGCGGCTATTGATTCCCACGCTTCAGCCACAGGAGTAACTCCGTTGATTCGCATCGGTGTGATCGGTTGCGGCTATTGGGGCCCCAACCTCATTCGTAATTTTTCGACGTTCAAGGGATCCGAGGTCGTGATCTGCTCCGACCTGCGGGAAGACCGGTTGTCGCACATGCGCAGCCTGTATCCCAAGCTCGAGACCACCACGGACTACCGCCGCGTGCTCGCCCACAGCAATGTCGACGCGGTGGTTGTCGCCACTCCGCCGGAAACGCACGCCAGGCTCACCATCGAGGCGCTGCGCGCGGGCAAGCACGTGTTCGTGGAAAAGCCGCTGGCGCTGTCATCCGCCGAAGGTGCGGCGATGGTGGCGGAAGCGGAAAAGGCGGGACGCGTGCTGCTGACCGGCCACACGTTCGTGTACACGGCGGCCGTCAACAAGATCAAGGAAGTGATCGACTCGGGCGAGCTGGGCGAGATCTTCTACGTGAGCACGACGCGCGTGAACCTCGGCATCTTCCAGGAACACGTCAACGTGGTGTGGGACCTGGCGCCGCACGATGTGTCGATTCTCAACTACATTCTGGACCGCATGCCGGAATCGGTGGCGACGCAGGCCAGCTGCTGCATCCGCAAGAACGTCGAGGACGTCGCGTTCATCAATATTCGTTATCCCGGCAACATCCTTGCACACCTCCACGTGAGCTGGCTCAACCCCAACAAGATCCGCTCCACCACGGTGGTGGGAAGCCGCAAGATGCTCGTGTACGACGACATCAGCCAGTTGGAAAAGATCCGCATCTACGACAAGGGCGTCACGGTGACGCCGCACTACGACACCTTCGGCGAGTTCAACCTGTCCTATCGCTACGGCGACATCCTGATTCCGCGTCTCGACGACGCCGAGCCGCTCAAAGTGGCGTGTCAGCACTTCGTCGACTGCGTGGAGAACGGCGCGCGCGCGCGCAGCAGCGGATCGCACGGGCTGGAGGTTGTGCGCGTTCTCGAAGCGGCGGTGGCATCCATCCGCGAGGGCGGACGAGTGATTGACGTGGAGCCGGTCAGCACCGGAGGCGCATAGCGCACGGTGGAGAAACGCCGGATAGCCCTGGTCGCATCGACCTTCGGCGTGGGCGGCGCCGAGATCGTCACCGGCAATGTACTGCGCCGCCTCCCGCCCGACCGCTACG
>DATEHD010000197.1:0-7802 GCA_035279765.1 Candidatus Krumholzibacteriia bacterium
AGATTCAGCCCACCATCACGGTGTCGGATGCCGACTGCAAAGCGTTCTTCGACCAGCATGAAGCAGCGTTTGCGGGAGTGGACAGCGTGCGCGCGCGGCACATCATTCTGCTCGCGTCGCCGGCCGACACCGAAGCCGACAAGGCGAAACGCAAGCAGCTGCTCGAGAGCATTCGGACACGCGTGTTGAAGGGCGAGAAGTTCGAGCGTATCGCCAAGATGTATTCACAGGACGGCACCGCGGACCGCGGTGGCGACCTCGGATTCTTCGCGCGCGGTCAAATGGTGAAGGAATTCGAAGACGTTGCCTTCTCGCTCAAGAAGGGCGAGCTCAGCAAGGTGTTCGAAACCCAGTTTGGTATGCACCTGGTGCAGTGTCTCGACAAGAAGCCGGCCGCGCCGCCCAGCTATGAGCTGGCGAAGCCGCGCATCGAAGGGATGCTCAAGCAACAGGCACTGGGCACCGAGCTGCAAAACCGGTTGAAACGCAACAAAGAGACGGCGATAATCGTCCGCAATTATAAGTACGACGAGCCGAAAGCGGCGGCGACTACAAAGAAAACGGGGGCTTAACTCAGCGGTAGAGTACTATCTTCACACGGTAGGAGTCACTGGTTCAAATCCAGTAGTCCCCACCATTCGAAGCGGCTGCGGCGTCACAAGCGTCGCAGTCGCTTTTTTTTGTTTGTTCGGCGGGAGCGAGGAGGGACATGCGACCGCCAAGTAAGGCGATTGAGATGCGCGCGGGTTACTGCTGAGGTGCTCCGGGCTTGAGTGGCAGCTTGTGGTCGATGTAGTACTGCAGCGCCTTCGTCTTGTCCGTGTACGTGTGATCACCCATCTGCTCGAGCAGCGCGATGAACGGCTTGGCCTCGTCCGGTTTCTCCATCTGCACACGCACCCAGGCCGCCGCGAAGAGCGCCGCCGCATTGTCCGGTGCGTAGGCAAAAATCTCACCGATTTCGTCACGCGCCTTCTCATAGCGCCCCTGATCCATGTACGTGTACGCCAGCTCCAGGCGGGCGCGTGTGAACAACGGGGCATAACGGACGCACTGGTCCAGGATCTGACGCGCCTTGTCGAGATCACCGCGGGCCCGCGCCCCCATGCCTGTCGCACAGTTGCCCATCAGCCACAGCACGCGCTTGCGGAAACTGTCAAAGCTCGCGCCGCTGTCCATGAACAGCTTGCCCTGGTAATAAAGCGGATGGTCGGTAAGGAAAATCGGCTGCGCTGTGGCGCTGACCTTGAACAGCCGGTAGTGCTCGTTTTCGTAGAGCAATGTGAAGTGTCGCAGCGATTCCGGTTGGAACTGCATGCGCGCTGCCACCGCCTGGTTCGTGATGCCGCTGACGCCCGTCGTGTACACCGGTGAATACGATCCCGTATCCAGCAGCATGTCGACCGTGTAGAGCACGTACTCCACCTTCTCCTGCTGGCACAGCCCGTAGAACGTGTCTTCGTCGCGGTAGAAGCCGCGCATGAGCTCAATGGTACGGTTGGCCGCGACGCGTGACGTGGTGCCGCACAGCGTTGTCGATGTGCGCCCGCTGAACGTCAGCAAGAGCGACGAGAGATTGTCGGGCGAGAGAATGCTCTCGTGCACCGACGTGTGCGTGGAAAGAAATCGAATCAGGTCCTTGTCTGTGTTCTCGAAGCTGATCCACGAAAACATCGCGGGGTCGGACGTTTCCGCGTGCATGGCCCGCGCCAGCTGCTGTGACGGATCGACGAAGCGACCCGCAAATACGACGCCGGCCAGCGCCGTATACGCACCCACCGCCACCCACGCCGACTGCTGCCAGCGGCGCACGTCGAGTCCCGCGACGGCGCCGGACACAACAATGATCATGGCGAGTGGCGCCACCGGCAGAATGCTGCGGTCGAGGAGCACGGCGGCAGAGGCGAGGACAAGCACGACCGATGTCGCGACGAAACGTGCGCGGATCGAGCGCGGCTCGCGATTGAGAATCCATGCGACGGCGCACAACGCGACCGGCAGGAAGAGCTGGATAATCTGGCGCACCGGAAGCGGCGCGTGATCGGCGGACCACAGGTAACGCATCCAGTCCGAAAGCAGTGACGACGCCGGACGTCCGAACCCGTATTGCAGGCGCATCAGCACGTAGCGAAGCGCGGGAAAGTCTTCCGTCGCGCCGGCGCGCAGCGGTTTGGCGACGAGGGTGAGCGCGGCGGCAATCCCAATCAGATACAGTGCCGCCTGCGGGTGACGGCGCCGCTTCTCATGGAGCAAGGATACGAGCGCGGCGGCGAGGGCGACAGCCGTGGTCCACGCGCCGAGCGCACGCGCGGCGACCAGATGCGGATACACGCAGGCCGCGATCACAATCACGGTCGCATGGGCGACGGCAAACGTGATGCGCACCTGCCGGTTCATCCTGGGCAGGAAGGTTACCGGGAGCATCCACGCGAGGAGTCCGTAGCGCGCGGGCTCCCACACCCACAGCAGCACGAACGCAATCAACGCCGAGAGAATTACGCCGCGCCGCGACGAAGTCCTCAACGCATGCAGAGTAACCGCGACGTAGAGGGTGGCGAAGAAGGCGGCAAAAACCGCGTGGCTGAACGTGCGCCCGTTGGTAGCGGCCACGAGCGCCGGTTCAAACGCGACCAGAAACGCGGCCAGGAATCCGGCGCCGCGGCTGTTCCATAACTGCGACGCCGCGCTGTACGCCGTGAACACGCACAACGACGCCATCAGCACAATGACGGCGCGAGCCACGTCGCGGCCATCGGCGTCGCTCACCAGGCGGACGGCACGGTACACGTACCCGCTCAGCGTCTCGGCTCCCGCCGCGCGATAGCGCGCGGGCACGTAGCCCGCCGGATACCCGGCCTTGTTGTCGAGCTTGTTGAGCGAATGATGATTCGCCACTTCCAGCATGTGGCGGTACGTCATGGCCGATGCGCCGCGGAAATACGGATTGTCGGTGGGATCGGTGGTGGACAATCGCGCCGCGACAGCGGCGCCAAATATCACGCACAGCAGAAACAACACAACACGCCGCGACATCTTCATAGACTTCTCCGTAAGAACAATGTCGTGGGGTAGGTGTACGGGACTGCCAACAACTTAATAGCCTGTCGGCGCATTTACAAATACACCGGGCACGCCGAATTGTTTCTCGAGGTAGCGCTGGAGTGCCTGCAGGCCGACGGTCTCGGTGGCGTAATGACCGCCGAACACCAGGTTGATGCCGGCTTCGCGCGCGGGGTGCATGGCCGCATGCGAGGTTTCGCCCGTCAGCAGGGTATCGCAGCCGGCGCGCGCCGCCTCTTCGGCGAGCATGGCGCCCGCGCCCGTCACAATGCCCACGCGGCGCACCGTCTTGGGCCCGAACGCGAAAACATCGGCCGGCCCATCCAACTCTTTTTCCACAAGGGCGGCAAAAGCGGCGAGGCTTGGAGGTTTCGAAGTCGTGCCGATGACGCCAATTTGTACTCCCTTGTACTCACCGAAAGTGGACTCGACGCGCAAACCGAGCAGGCGCGCCAGCTCGGCGTTGTTGCCCACCTTCGGGTGGCAATCGAGCGGGAGGTGCGCGGTGTAGAGCGACATGTCGGCGCCAATCAGGGTCGCGATGCGCGCGTGCATCGTGCCCGTGATCTGCACGTGCTTGCCCCACCACAGGCCGTGGTGCACAAGCAGGAAATCGGCGCGTTCTTCCTGCGCGACGCGAATGGTGTGCACGCCGACGTCGACAGCGTACGCAATCCGGCGCACGCGATCAGCACCCTGCACCTGCAGGCCGTTGGGAGATGAGTCGGGAATCTCCGCGATGCGGAGATACTTGTCGAGATGGGCGACGAGCTCGTCGCGCCGGATGGTGCGGGGCGCTGTCATGCGTCAGGTTCTATTTCAAGCGGTTGTATCCGCGCAGCCGCGCGTACAGCGTCGGCTTGGTAATGCCGAGCAGACCCGCCGCGCGCGTCTTGTTGTCGAGATGCGCGGACATCTTGCTCGCAAGCAGCGCTTCGATCTGCGGCATGAGCGGATTGGAATCGGAATATCCGCCCGATTCCACCATCTGCTGCGCCAGCTGCTCCAGCGACTGCCAGCGCTGCTTGCCTCCGCCCGCGGCGCGACGAAGGAAATCTTCGGGCAGCGCGGCCGGCTCGACGATGTCATCGTCGCACAAGAGCACGATCTGTTCGAGCACGTTTTGCAGCTCGCGCACGTTGCCCGGCCAGCGGTACTGCTGGAAGAGCTTGATGGTTTCGGTGGAGAGGCGCTTGAGCGCTTTTCCCTGCGCGGCGCAGCGCTTCTTCAGGAACTCCTGCGCGATGAGAATCATGTCGTCCTGGCGGTCGCGCAGCGCGGGCAGCTCGATCTGCACCACTTTCAACCGGTAGTAGAGGTCTTCGCGGAAGCGGCCTTCCTTTACCAGTTTTTCGAGGTCCTCGTTGCTGGCGGCCATCACACGCACGTCCGTGAAAATCTTCTGCGTGCCGCCCAGGCGCGTGAAGCTCTTGTTCTCCAGGTAGTGGAGGAGCTTGGCCTGCGTGTCGACGGGCATCACGTTCACGTCGTCCAGGAAGACCGTGCCGCCGTCGGCAATCTCGCAGCGTCCGAGTTTGCGCTGGCCCGCGCCGGTGAACGCGCCGCGCTCATGGCCGAACAATTCGCTCTCGAGCAGGCTGGTGGGAATCTCGGCGCAGTGGATGGACTGGAAGACGTGACGCCGGCGCGGGCTCTTGTGGTGACTGTTGCGCGCGAGCTCCGTCTTGCCGGTCCCGCTTTCACCGAAGATCAGAATACCGGTGTCCATGTCCTTGATCTTGTCGACGATGCGGAACACTTTCTTCATCGACTCGTCGCGGCCGATCATGGTCTGGAAGCGGTGCCGATCGGGGGCCGGCGGGCCGAGCTCGCCCATTTCGCGCCCGAAGGTTTCATCCTTGTGCGTGCGCTCGTCGAGATGCAGCGAGAAACGCAGGCCGCCCGCCACATGGCGTCCGACGCACGAGATGAAGTCCATGTCCTCGCGCGACGGCGGCAGCATCACCGCGGGCAGCATGAGCAGCGCGCAGCCGAGATCGCGGCCCAGCGCTTTCATGGGGACGACGACCATGCGCTGGTCGGCCGCGGCGGCGGCGCCCTGGCCCGGGAACGATGCCCGCGCAAACAACCCGGCGGCTTCCACCGATTCGGGATGCAGCATCGCACCCAGCTGGAGCGAGCGCTCGAGCAGCGCGCGCAATCCGGCATCCTCCACGGGCTCGGCGTCGCCGGCGGGGGTCACATTCACAAACTGCTCATCTTCGCGACGAAGCACGATGGCGCACGCAGACGCACCGGTCAGCTCGCGGAACACGTCGATAATGCGGCGGAAGAACGAGCCCTTTTCGTCGGCGTAATCGGCCAGCGATGAAAGCTCATAGAAGGCGTAGAGCAGCTTCTGCGACCCGGTGGCCGAGATGTCGCCGGGCAGCGACTGCTCGCGCAGCGTCTGCTGCAGCGTGATCAGCTCTTCCGGAATCTCCTGGCCGATGCGCGACTTCACCAGGTCCTGCGCGCGGTCGAGGTAGCGCTTCGCTTCCAGCGTGCCACCCGCTTCCGCGCACGCCAGGCCGGCCTTCGCGAAGCACGCGGCCGAGAGCCGGTACTTGGAGAGCGTGGCGTAGAGAGACGCGGCACGCTCGAAATGATCCACCGCTTCCTTGGAATGATTGTCGGCGGCCTGCAGCTCGCCGAAAATTTCCTCCGTCTGCGCGTGCTCGTACTTGGATCCCACCTGGCGCGCGAGCCGTGACGCCTCTTCGATCGCAGCGCGTGCCTCTGCCAGCCGCGACTTGCGCAGGTACAGGCGCGCGAGCCGCTTCTGCGCTCCCATTTCCTCGCTCACGGTGGAAAGCCGCCGCGCGTGCTCGAGCGCGCGCTGGTAGTAGCTCTCGGCTTCGTCGAGCTGTCCGCGCGTCATCACGATGTCGCCCAGCGTGCTGTGGTTCTCGGCCACCAGCTGCGCCAGTCCCAGCGCCGAGCTGATGCGCAGGCTTTCGCGGCAGCGGCGCTCCGCTTCGTCGAAGTTGTGCACTTCGAGATAGAGCAGCGCGAGATTGAGATAGCCGCCCGCAATGCCCGCTTCATTGTGCTGGCGCCGTTTGATTTCGATGGAGCGATGCAGGTGCTCGAGCGCCTTGTCGTACTCGCCCTTGGCCTGGTAGGCGAGCGCAAGATTGTTGTAGGAGCCCGCGAGCGCATTCTGGTCGTTTTCGCGCTCGCGCAGGAATGCGCCCTGCTCGTAGTACGACACGGCTTCGTCGTAGCGACTGGTATTGAACGCCACCACGCCGAGGAGATTCAGCGCCTGCGCCACCACGAGCGGATGTTCGTTGGGGTTGAGCGTGTTGGTGGCGAACTTGCACGAATCCACACAGCTCGAATAATCGCCCAGCCGGTACTGCAGCCACGCCACGTCGTTCAGAAGCCGGGCCTGCTCGGCGAGCGAAAGGTACGACGCCACTTCGTCGCGCACGTCGTCGAGCAGATCGAGCGCCTGGCGCAGGAGCCCCCGCCCCGACCAGGCGTCGGCGAGAAGGCGCATCGCTTCACTCACCAGCGGCGCATTGGCACGCAGCTCGTCGCCGGACGGGTTCAGCTTGCGCGCGCGCTTGAGCAGCGCTTCCGCATCGGAATGGCGGCCGCGCGTGAGCATGTCGTCGCCGAGACGCGTGAGGAGCAGCAGACGGTCGCCGTACGCGAGATTCTTGTAGCCGCTGCCATCGACGAGATCGCGCACCAGCGCATCCAGGAAGGGCGCGCGTTGCGCGCGCGTCGACTCGCGCACAAAGGCAACCGCCGCCAGCGCCGCCGCATCGAGATCACCCGCGCGAATGAGGTGCCTGTGCACGAACATGGGTGCAAACGGCGCGTGTTCGTCGCCCATGCGCGCGATGGTGCGATGCAGATTGCGCCGGCGCGCTTCCGGGATGCCGGCGACCACCGCTTCCGCCAGCGAGCGCGACGCCACGCTCAGGACGACCACCGGCGCGCTGATGTTCGGCATGCGCCGGGTTTCGATCGCGATCATGCCGGCGCCCGCCAGGGCGTGGACGCGACGATGAAGGTCGCGCTCGGCGCCCGGAAAAACCGGCCGCAGCATGTCGAACGGCACGGGAATGGCGGCAACGCTCAGAAGCTCGAGGACGCGTGCGGAGTCGTCGTCGGTAACGGGCGCCGGATCCGGCGCAGCGCCGCCGTTTTCCAGGTGTATCGAATGAATGGTGCGTCCCGAACGCTGGCGCAGCGCCTCGCCGAACGCATCGTCGTTTTCCGTCCGCATGCGATTCACGAGCACCAGCCCGGCGCCCGGGTTGGAATCCATGCCGGTAACGTGCTCGAAGATCAGCGCGTGCAGGAGCGGCCGCGCATTCGCATCGTCGACGAACCATATGTCGCCGCTCTGCTCCGCGTCGCGTCCTCCCGCGCGACGGCGCGAGACGGCCGCCACGTCCCATTCGTCGATCCAGCGACATTTCAACCCGCGATCGCGCAGCGCGCCGAGCAGCGCAACCAGCGCGGCGGTTTTTCCACTGCCCGCCTCGCCCGTGATCTCGATGATTTCGCCGGCAGCGATGGCGCGGGCGAGCGCTTCGAGACCGAGGGGCGTGTCATCGGCGCCGGACACGGCGGAAGCCACCGCCGTCCCGCCGCACAGGAGCGCGAGCGCGCCCGCTACGTCGCGCGCTCCGCAGGCATGCAGATCATGCGGCAGGTTGCGCA
This sequence comes from Candidatus Krumholzibacteriia bacterium, assembly GCA_035279765.1. Classification (GTDB taxonomy): domain Bacteria; phylum Krumholzibacteriota; class Krumholzibacteriia; order WVZY01; family JAKEHA01; genus JAKEHA01. Next base: position 7,744 of record DATEHD010000197.1, read on the forward strand.
GCCGCTCGGAGAGAGATGTCGATGCGTGCGGGGCCAGAACGCGCGCCACGGCCACCCAC
>DATEHD010000198.1:0-11844 GCA_035279765.1 Candidatus Krumholzibacteriia bacterium
GGCCTTTCTGTTCGATGTCGCGCTCGCCGCGGCGCTGGCGATATTCCGCGGCGCGCTGCCGCCGGTCCAGGTGCTGTTGCTCCCGGAGGTGTCCTTCATCGGCTCGGGGCTTTCCGCTGTCATCTGGTGGGCGGCGAAAACTCCCCGCGTTTCCGCGGCGCGGATCCACACCGCCGGTCTCGTCTACGAGGTGGTGATCTGCGCCATCGCCGCGGGGAGCACCTACTACACCTACTACAACGACACCGGGCTCATCCCGAACCTGACCTGGGTACCGGCCATCGTCATCATGTTTCCCCTCGTGATGCCCGGCCCGCCCCGGCGCATGCTGATCGCCGCCATTGTGTCCGGCGCGACGTGCCCGCTCTCGCTGGCGCTGCTCGAACTGACGGGAAAAGTCGACACCAAGGGCGCCAACGGCTACGCGCCGGCAGTCATCTCGTGCACGTTCGCGGTGCTGTTCGCGTACATGGGCGCACGCGTCATCTACCGGATGGGACGCGAGGTGGCGATTGCGCGCGCAATGGGGAGCTATCAGCTCGAAGAGAAGCTTGGCGAAGGCGGCATGGGCGAAGTGTGGCGCGCAACGCACCGGCTGCTGGCGCGCCCCGCGGCGATCAAGCTCATCCGCCCCGAGCTCGCCGGCAGCGCCACCGCCGGCGTATCGGAGGAGGCACGGCAGCGTTTCGAGCGCGAAGCCAAAGCCATCGCCAGCCTGCGCTCGCCGCACACCGTGAACCTGTTCGACTTCGGTGTTTCCGACGACGGCGCGTTCTACTATGCGATGGAGCTCCTCAACGGCCTGGACGCCGATTCTCTCGTCCGCCGCTTTGGCCCCGTACCGGCGCCGCGCGCCATTCACCTCCTGCGCCAGGTGTGCCATTCGCTCACCGAAGCCGAAGCGCGCGGGCTCGTGCATCGCGATATCAAGCCGTCGAATATCTTTGTGTGCCGCTACGGCGAAGACTACGACTTCGTGAAGGTGCTCGACTTCGGCATTGTGAAAACGCGCCACGAAAGCGCGAACCCCTCCATAGGACTCACGCGCGAGACGGTGATTCACGGGACACCCGCGTTCATGGCGCCCGAACAGGCGCTGGGCAATGCCATCGACGGGCGTGCCGACATCTACGCCACGGGCTGCGTTGCGTACTGGCTGCTCACCGGACAGCTCGTCTTCACCGCCGACGCGCCCACCGCGTTGCTCCTGAAACACATCCAGGAAACCCCGAGCGCGCCGTCGACGCGGGTGGAGATTGCAGTTCCCGCAGCACTCGACAGCATCGTGTTGTCGTGCCTGGCCAAGAACCCCGCGGACCGGCCCCAAACGGCGCGCGAGCTCTCACACCAGCTGGAAGCGATCAGCGATACCGACGCCTGGAATGAAGATCGATGCCGCGAATGGTGGGAGCGGCACCGTCCGGGCGACGCAGTCGCGGCGAGTTAGAATATCCCGCCCGGCTTGCTCACAGATGCGCGTGCCCTCCTGACGCGCCGGTGTGTTACGCTACGAGCGAGCACAGACAATCACTGAGGTTTCCATTATGCCCGAAAAACTCCACGAACGAAGCGGCAGCGCGAGCCTGGCTGTCTTTTGCGATTTTGAGAACATCGCCATCGGCGTGCGCGAGTCACGCTACGCCGACTTCGATATCAGCCGCGTGCTGGAGCGCCTGCTCTTGAAGGGCGCGATCGTGGTGAAAAAGGCGTACTGCGACTGGGATCGTTACAAGGACTTCAAGAAGACCATGCACGAGACCGCGTTCGAGCTGATCGAGATCCCCCACGTGCGCCAGTCGGGCAAGAACTCGGCGGACATCCGCATGGTGGTGGACGCCCTCGACCTGTGCTACACCAAGCCGCACGTGAACACCTTCGCCATCATGAGCGGCGACTCGGACTTCACCCCGCTGGTCACCAAGCTGCGCGAGAACAACAAGATCGTGATCGGGGTGGGGGTCAAGAACTCGACCTCCGACCTCTTCACCTCGGCCTGCGACGAGTTCATCTTCTACGACGACCTCGTCCGCGAGCACGAGAAGCGGCAGAAGCAGAAGAGCCGGCGCAAGCCCGCCCCCCGGGCCAAGGCGGCAACCGCCCCCAAGGCCGGAGAGGTCGAGAACGAGGACCGCAAGCAGAAGGCGTTCGACCTGGTGCTGGACACGATCGACCTGCTCTGGGACGAGCGCGGCGAGGACGACGACATCTGGGGCTCGATGGTCAAACAGGCCATCAAGCGCCGCCAGCCCGGCTTCAACGAGTCGTACTATGGCTTCCGGGGCTTCAATGAGTTGCTCCGGACGATGGAGCAGGACGGCCTGTTGAAGCTCGAACCCGACGAGCGTTCGGGCGGCTACATCATCCTCGACGTCCGCACCGGCTGATTTCCGGCCAGCCACCAACCTTCCCTCCGCCCCACCGGTAGTTACTACCGGAAGCGGATGCTTTCTGGCCAATCAAGGCCTGAGTGGCGTCCTCATAATGAGTTGTGGTATCATCATGCGTCGTTCTAAGGGCACACGCATTGGCTGGAGACGGGCCAGTGATCTGGCGATTTTTCCCGTCGTAGTCGGGCAAGGGGGCTATGCCGTCCAGAATTCTCGTGGTGGACGACGAAATGGACCTCGAACAGCTGGTCCGTCAGAAATTTCGTCGTGCTATCCGTGATGGTGAATTCCATTTCTTCTTTGCCCACAGCGGGATCGAAGCGCTCGAAACGCTGGCGCGCGAAAAAGACATCGACGTCGTCCTGACCGACATCAACATGCCCGAGATGGATGGGCTCACGCTTCTATCGAAGCTGACAGCCCACGACGGCGTGCTGAAAGCGGTCGTGGTTTCGGCCTACGGTGACATGGACAACATCCGCACCGCAATGAACCGCGGAGCGTTCGATTTTGTCACCAAGCCGATCAACCTGGACGACTTCGAGACGACGATCCTGAAGGCACTGCGCGAAGCAGACGCCATCAAGACCGCGTTGCGCGTTCGCGACGAGCTCCTGGCAATCCAGAACGAGCTCAACGTCGCCACCGACATCCAGCTCTCGATGCTGCCCCAGGTGTTCCCGGTGTTTCCGGACCGCACCGAGATCGACGTGCACGCGCGCATGATCGCGGCCAAGGAAGTGGGCGGCGACTTTTACGACTTCTTCCCGGTCGATGACGCGCGCATCGGGATCGTGGTGGGCGATGTTTCCGGAAAGGGCGTGCCGGCAGCGCTTCTGATGGCGATCTGCCGCACACTGATTCGCGGCTCGGCACTCAAGGGCGGCCAACCGCACGATTGCATCTCGGCGGTCAACAACGCCATCTCGAGCGACGTGGTGCCGGGAATGTTCGTCACCGTGTTTTACGGTGTGTTGAACACCAGGGAAGGCACGCTCGAATACTGTTGCGCGGGGCATTTTCCACCGTACGTGGTCTCCGATCAGGGAGTGCGCATGCTGGAATCAGTAGGAGGCCTCGTGGTCGGGGCCGTGCCGGGCTGGGAGTATCAGAGCGCCATGGTGCAGCTCGCTCCCGGCGATGCGCTGTTCGAATTCAGCGACGGCGTCACCGAGGCGAAGAGCGCCGGAGACGACGATTACGGGGAGACAAAGCTCGAGGAGTGTCTCAAGGGAACACACACCTCGAAAGCCGAAGAGATTGTGGACCGCGTAATCACCGCGGTTCAGGAATTTTCAAAGGGCGCGCCGCAGGCAGACGACATCACGTGCCTCGCGGTGCGCTACATCGGGAAGTAACCAACGCGCCCGCACAGCCGGCGCAGGAAGCGAAGGATCGTATGCGTACCTGGAATCGTCCCCCCCTTATCGCAGTGGTGCTCGCCGTCGTCGCTGCGCTTGCAGGTTGTACGCAGCGTGAGTCACCGGAGCTGATGAGCCCGGGCTCGACGCAGTTTTCCGAGGCCGTCGCGCCGTACACGCTGGCGTTCATCTCGCGCGCCTACGACAGCGAGACGAACCAGACCACCTTCCAGTACCAGCTCCAGAACGCGACCGCACCCGGCTCCCCCGCGACCGGCGTGCTCGCCGTGCTCACGAATGTGATGGTGGAGTTGCCGGCGTGCGCGCCCGCACCCGCCTCGTTCCTCCCGCCGGACGGTGCCAGTGTCCTCGATGACAACGGCATCCATGGCGTCGAGTGGGGCGTGGGCTACGACGACAACCCCGGCCTCTACTATTCCGTCGTGTTCCCCGGCGATGTTCCGGCGGGCACCGTGCGCGGCATGGTGACGCGCGGCGGCTTGCATTTCGTGCAGTCGCTCGCCGGCCCGTGCGAAGGCACCTTCAGCATCTCCGGTGTCGTGTTCGTGGATACCGACGGCGACGGAGTGCAGAACGCGAACGAGCTCGGCGTTGACAACGTCACCGTCGCGCTGCGTGACGGCGAAACCACCCGGACCGTCAAGACCGCCTCCGACGGCGACTACGTCTTCACGACTGGCGCCGGTAACTACACGGTAGCTGTCGACTCGGTCACCGCGGACAACACCGACTTCAACGAAGTCCTGTACGACGGCTGGAATCCCACCTCACCGACCTATGTGTCTGTCACGGTGGGACCGAATTCGACGGGAAACAGCTTTGCATTTGAGCCCGATGTCGCGCACGTCGTCGCCCAGATCGGCGACAACGGCGCCTACCCCACCAACGGCAAGACCTACCAGTGGTGGCGCAGCCAGATCAACCACGCGTTGCACCACGGTGGCCACGACGACGACGACCTGCTCCTCGGTGAACATCCGCACCACGACTGGTACACAGCGGATGAGCTGGTGGGATTCATCCATCAGATCCAGGCGTTGGCGCTTCCGTCGCAGTACCACTTCACGCCCGGCCATGAACTGCAGCAGGCGTATCAAATCCTGAATAACCATGCCTGCAGCGACGAGGACGATGACGACGACGACACCTTCGGCGACGGTGACCAGACGGTGGCGAGGAATCACCTGGACGGCGACGAAGACGGTCATGGCCACCATGATCCGCCAACGTGCGACGCCTACAAGGTGCTCCAGCGCGAGCTGCTGACCACCGAGTTCAACCACGTGACCGGCCGCGGTCTCTACACCAACTTGCCGCTCCAGTACAACCTGATCGAGTGGGGCGAAGGCGTGCTCCAGGGCAACCAGCCGAGCGGTGGCGGCGACGACTTCAGGGCCGGCGGCGGCCCGCAGAGGGCGCTCACGAATCCCGTCGAAGGGGGCGGCGTGATCTTCAAGAAGGTCAACGGCGCCACCGGCGGCGGCGGCGTGGGCGGATAATCCTTCCGTTAGCGGCTTCGATAGAATTTGCTATGCTCCGAACCAGCCGGAGGGACTGATCCCTCCGGCTGGTCTGTTCTTATGATTCGCCGTCTCCTCGCGATCATACTTCTCATGCTCCTCCCCGCCATGGCGGGTGCGCAGGAGCTTCCCTTCACGCAATACACCGGCGCCAGCGAAACCAATCCGCTCCCCTCGGCGGAGGTGAGCGCGGTTTACCAGGACCGCGAAGGTTTCATCTGGTTCGTCATTTTCTCATCCGGTCTGGTGCGCTACGACGGCCATTCCACCGAGCTCTATTCGACCGCTGACGGGCTGCTCGACCCGGGCGTGTGGGACGTGATCGAGGACAAAGCCGGACGGCTCTGGGTCACGTCCAACGGTGGCCTCGTCGTTTCCGCCAAATCACTCGGCGATTACGCGCCCGGTGAACGCATCCACTTCGAGAATGCAATCGCCGGTCACGCGCTCCCCCGCACCACCATCTTGCGCGACAGGCTTGCGGTCGACCAGTCGGGCCGCCTGTGGGTTGGCACTGTCGATATCGGTGTCATTCGCGTCGCCGCCGATGGTGCCATCGACACATTGAGCACCGAGCTCAGAAAAGGCGAACAACACGACGTCCATGCGCTGGCGGTCCGCGGCGATGGGTCGGTGTGGGCGTCACTCGGGGGCGGACAGGTCCTGTCGTTCCCCGGTCAGGGTGGGCCGGTGCGGGTGACCGGAGCGGGTGAGCCCCATCCGGACACCAACTCGCTGCACGAAACGGCTGACGGCATCATGTTCGGCGGTTGTCGAGACGGATCGTTGTGGCGGGCGGAGGAGCGTGATGGTCACGCCACCATCGTGAGCGTGAACCACGTCTTCAAGTCCAGCATCGAGTGCATCATGAGTACGCTCGAGAAAGAGGTCTGGGTGGCGAGCGAAGGAGACGGCGTGATGCGCCTGAGGCTCGATGCCCTTGATGCACCCGTTGTGATCTCGCGCGCCAACGGGCTGATCGGCGACGCGGTACACCGCGTCATACGCGACAGCGAAGGCAACCTGTGGTTCGCGCAGTCGGGTGGTGTGTCGCGCCTGCGAGCGAACTACCAGGCGTTCTTGAACTACCCCGCCTCCACGCCGGAGCGGGTAACGCTGCTTCCAACCACGGGCATCAACGCGTTGATTCCGCCCGTGCGCCAGCTGGGTGTCGATGCCACGTGGCTCGGCACTTCCGCGAGCGGCATCGTGGTGCTCGCGAACGACAATCGCGTCCGGACCATCGGCGCCGCGCAGGGCCTGCGCAACGACTGGGTCAACAGCATTGTGTTCGACGACCACGACCGTCTATGGGTGGGATCGGTGGGCGGCATCGATTGCATTTCCGCCGATCGTTCGCTGCTTGCTCCCGACGCGCCCCCTCACGGGCCGCAAACGCACGACGTGCAGCTGTTCGACAAGCACGTCACCATCACGACCTACGTGGACCGTGCCATGTACAAGTGCCAGCGCTTTGAAATTGCCAGCGGGACGAACGGTGAGAAGGTGGAGAGCATCTGGTTCGCGGGATATCGCGGGCTGATCGCTCTCGTCGGGAACCGCTGGTACATGCTGCGTGACGCGTGCTCCCTCCCGATTACGTCCTTCCAGGCCGTCGATTTCGATTCCGAGGGACGGCTTCTGGTCGGGACCCGCGACCATGGTATCTATCGCAGCAAGCAGCCCATGACGGCAGCGCTGCTGTCGTCGCTGGCAACCAAAGAGGTTCCGTTCCCTGCCGGCGTGGGTGCCGGGAATTTCGGCAAGGAAGTCGTCACGCCGCTCTTCGAACCGGTGTGGTCGGATGTGGCTGAGATCCTCTCGATCATATGGAAGGATGGCACGCTGTGGGTGGGCACACAGGATGGCGTGTTCGCCGTGGACGGCACGACGCTCAAGACTGCCGCGCATTTCAACGTGAAGAACGGCATGCCGGCCAACAACGGCCACAGCCTCTCATTTTCGCCGTCGGGCTCGCTCTGGGTCGGCACCAACGGCGGGCTCTGCCAGATTGATCCGGCCGCGCGCACGGTCACACGCAGCGTCACACACCACGACGGCCTTGTCGATAACGAGGTGTGGTACATCTCGTCGGTGCGGTGCGCACCGGATGGCAGCGTGTACTTTGGCACGGCCAAGGGCCTGGCGATCTACAACCCGTCGTTCGACGTTGCCAACACCATGCCGCCGCGCATGACATTCCGGCGCACGGCATTCACCGAAAGCGCCAGCGGCAACAACGAGCTCTCGCTCGAATACGCGGCGCTTTCCTACGCCGATGAGAAGCGTGTGCGCTACCGCACGCGCCTGGTGGGTTACGACAAGGACTGGTCGGCCGAGACCCCCGATTTCAAGACGCGCTACACCAACCTCGGCGCGTTCTTCGTGCCGCGCACATACAAGTTCGAAGTGGAGGCGTGCAACAACGCCGGGGTGTGGACCAAGGAGCCGCTCACCCACGAGTTCAAGGTGACGCCGGCGTGGTGGCTGCGCTGGTGGGCGACCATCGGCCAGCTCGTTCTGCTGGGAGGCATCGCGACCGGACTGGGTATCTATCGCACGCGTGCGCTCGCTGAGCGCAATCGCCAGCTCGAGCAGACGGTGCAGGAGCGTACCGCCGAGGTGCGCGCCCAGGCCGAGACGCTGCAGGAGCAGAACATCGAGCTCGACGAGAAGAACCAGGAAATCATGCGCACGCAGCAACAGCTGATCGTGCAGGAGAAGCTGGCCTCGCTCGGTCAGTTGACCGCGGGTATTGCGCACGAGATCCGCAATCCGCTCAACTTCGTGAACAACTTTGCCGAGCTCTCGGGCGGTCTCATCGACGAGCTGCGCGAGGACATCAACGCCAACAAGGAGAAGCTGGGAGACAAGTCGGCCGACTACATGGAGTCCATCATCCAGGACCTCGAGGGCAACATGAAGCGCATCAACGAGCACGGTAAGCGCGCCGACGGCATCGTGCAGGGTATGCTCATGCACTCACGCGGCCAGAAGGGTGAGCGCGCGCCGACCAAGCTCAATGCCCTGCTCGACGAGCAGGCGCAGCTCACGTACCTCAGCATTCGCAACGCGAAACCGGACCTGAGCGTTGTGTTCAAGAAGGAATACGACGACACCATCGGCGAGATTCCCACCATTCCGCAGGACCTCTCGCGCGTGTTCATCAACCTGATCAACAACGCGTGCTACGCGGCCGAAAAGCGCAAGGCCACCATGCCGGACGACTGGATGCCCCTGATCACCATGATCACGAAGAACCTGGGCGACAACGTGGAGATCCGCATCAAGGACAACGGTACCGGCATGCCCGCCGACGTCGCCGAGAAAGTCTTCCAGCCCTTCTTCACCACCAAGCCCACCGGCGAAGGAACCGGCCTCGGTCTCTCCATCAGCTACGACATCGTGGTCGCCGAGCACAAAGGCACCATCCGCGTGGAGTCGGTGGAGAACGAAGGCACTGAGTTCATCATCGAGCTGCCGAAGAAGTGACACCGCCGCGACAGCGGCGGAATCCAAGCTTGTGAAATTCATGACTACTACCGTAGCGGCAGCGTCCGCTTTTCGCGCTATATAATAGAGTAGATATTCCTCCGTGAGTGCCCGGGCACTCACGCACCGCCTCAGAGATTCCCTGACGAAAAGTCCTCTTCAGCGTGCAATTGAGCGCACATGTTTTCGCATGAATGAAGACGACGCGCGCACACGCGCGCGCTTCGGCGCAGCCAAGCCACGATCATGAGAACGGCGTCGCCACGCTGAGAACAACGAATCCGCTTCGCGCACGTGTGCGCCGCACCCAACGGTGACGGGCACGCATCTCGCTGCAATCCCACCCACACAAAGTCCGTTCACAACCGTCGAGAGACGAAGCTGACGCATGACGGAAAGCGCATTCGCGTGCTTTCCACTTGCTCGCTTACGAGGTGATATCGTGCGATACGCCCTCCATCGGATCGTATTTTCTGTGTGCGTGCTCTCGTGCTTGACGATGAGCATCGTCACACCGCGCGCCGCACTTGCCGGGCCTTACACGAAGCTCCAGGTGCTCCTGCCGGGCGAATCGCCCGCGCCGGGAACCGGCACGGGCAAGACGGGGACTCCGCAGCGCCAGACCGTCGGCGTTCCGTTCAACGTGACGCTGCGCGCATGCGACAGTTCGTGGAACCTCGTGACCACGGTGACGAACTCCGTGACACTCACGTCCACGGATGGAAGCGCCGCGCTGCCTTCGTCCTTCGCGCTCGTCAACGGCGCGCGCACGGTGCAGGTCACGCTCAATGCCACGGGAGCGTTCACGATTTCGGCGACGGACAATTCCGACCCGACCATCCCGAAGGCCACCTCGGCGTCCGTGAGCACGATGCTGCTGCAGGGCTTCACCTTTTCGAACATTCACCAGCGGGTCTATGACGCGGGAGAACCGATCAACCTGACCATCCGGGCGGTCAACCCGAGCGGACAGCAGGTCGACTACAACGGTCCCGTGAATATCTACGAGACGACGAGCTACGGCATCGGCCGCGCTTCTCCGGACGTCATCACGATGTCGGGCGGCGTGTGGTCGGGCTCAATCGCGGTGTATCGCGCCGACGTGACGAACACCCACCGCGGCAACGTGAACATCTATGCGTATCTCGAAGACGACGCGAGCGTCAACGGCACCAGCGACCCGTTCAGCGTGCAGGCGGGTTCTCTCCGACGAATGTTGATCGTGTTGCCGGGACAGGATCCGGTGCCCGGGAGTCTCGAGGGACTGACGGGCTCGCCCGCACCCCAGAGTGCCGGCCAGCCGTTCGCTGTCGACGTCTACACGACCGACAACTACTTCAACGTCGTCGACCACCAGGACGACGTCCGCATCACGACCAGCGATCCTGCCGCCAATACGGTGACGGGAACCACGTCAAACGGATACCGCCGCTTCAGCTTCACGCTGGCGACGGTGGGGGCGCAGACGCTCACCGTGAACAACCTTCGGCACAGCGGCATCATCCCCTTTACGTCACAGGACGTCATCGTGATGGCGAACGCCGCGCAGCGGTTCAGTGTCGATTCGATCAGCTCGCCGCAAACGGCGGGAGTGTCGGTCAACGTGCGCATCCGCGCCACCGACCAGAGCGGCAACACGACCAACTTCAACGGCAATGCGCTGCTGATCGCCAACACCGGTCCGGGCAGTATCTCGCCCGAATCGATCGTGTTCACCAACGGCGTGTGGCAGGGTCCGATGACATTCAAGGGGGCCGGCGGCGCAGTGCAGTTCACGGTGTCGGACTTTTCCGCGCCCCCGCACACGGGCACGAGCAACGCGTTTGCCGTGAACCCGGGGCCGGTGGCGAAGATGTTCATCTACTACCCCGGCATGACGCCGCAGGGCGGGACGGTGACGGGATACAGCGGTGTGCCTGCCGATCAGCAGGCGGGTGCCACGTTCAACATGACTGTGCGCGCGTGCGACCAGTACTGGAACCGCGTCACCGGCAACAGCGACACCATCTCACTCACGTCAACCGACACGTTTGCCAATATGCCGGCGCAAATCACGCTGTCGAACGGCGAGCTGCTGGTACCGGTCAAGATGTTCAGGTCGGGGCTGCAACGGGTCACCGCGCACGACGCAACCAACTCGGGTGTCAGTGACTACACCTCAACGCAGATCAGAATCATCGGCGGCCCGTATTCGCGCATCGTGGCGCTGTGTCCGGGCGAATCCATCGCGCCGGGTACCGCGCAGGGACGCACGGGCACCGCAACCGACCAGTCGATCAACTATTCCTTCGTCGTGACGGTGCAGGCCACCGACCAGTGGTTCAACCCGGTGAGTGGACCCACCGACGTAATACATCTCACGTCCGGCGATCCTCTGGCGCAGCTGCCATCCGATGCCGCGATGGTGGACGGCGTGGCGCAGATGAGCGTTCGCCTCTCGACCGGCGGCTTCCAGCAGATCACGGCGTCCAACCTGACGAAGCCCGCGATGGCAGCCAGCGTCACCCAGGTGCGCATGATCTCGACAGGCTTCCATCTCGAAGCGGAAGTGACACCGCTCAACGTGCAGGCCGGAGAACAATTCACGCTTTCGGTCAAGGTGACCAACGATGCCGGCAGCGTTATCCAGGAGATCAACTCCTCCGTCACGGTAACGGTCAAAAACGCAACCACGCAGGAAAAAGGCCGCGGCACGCTCTACAACACGTCGTTCCAGCTTCTTCAGGGCCAGCGCGCGATGCCGGAGACATACACGTTCGCCGAGCCCGTCGTACTGGTCGTGACCGACGATGCGGGCAACGCGCCCGCCACCACCGAGGTGCTGACCGTCACACCCGGCGCGGCCACCGAGATCAAGCTTTCCAGCGCTCCCAAATGGTTGGGTGGGAACAAGAGTGGCACGGTCAGCGCGCGCCTCGTCGACGCGTTCGATAACGGCGTGCCCGATCGTCCCGTGACCTTCTCGCTCCTCTCCGGCAGCGGCCGTCTGGCGCCGATCGATTCACTCACGTCGGCCGCGGGTGTCGCGCGTTGTGGCTTCCGGGCCCCGCGTCTGCCCGAAAC
>DATEHD010000199.1:0-3969 GCA_035279765.1 Candidatus Krumholzibacteriia bacterium
GCCGCAGCACGTGGATCGCGCCGCGCTCGAGAGTGCGCTCTCGGGTCTTGCGCGCGGTGACGATCTCGACGTCGAAGACGCGCTCGCGGCCATCACTGGACCGCTGCGTCATGCCTTTGTGGATCACCTGCGCGATCACGCGGACGATCTGAACGACCTCGAAATCGGTTTGTGGCGCCGGCCGGAGATTCTCGTCGCCGGCGACTATTGGGGACATCCGAAAGGGGCTCGGTTGCTCGACGCCCTCGCTGAACACGGGCCGGAGCGCACGCGGGAAGCCGCGCGAACGCTAAGCAGTTTCTTTGCGCCCGCTGGCGCGGGCGCAGCCCGCGTCATTCGCGATCTGCAGAAGGTGCACGAGTCGCAGCAGGAACGCTTCACGCGCTGCCTCATGCTCCACCCCGACTACGAGGTGCGCAGCTACGCCGCCAACAACGTCGACATCAATTCCGTCTGGAAAGTAATCACGCCGGAGAGTGTGCCGTGCGCGGCCATTCTGACCCTGCTCGAACGCATGGTGGGGTCGAGCCGCTACACCACGGCGCAGCGCAAGATTTTCTTCGACGCTGTGTATCGGCGGCTGCTCACGCTGTCGGGGCGCTCCGATGTGCTCTACGCCCGCGGCATCGTGCGCATTTTCGTGAAGCTCAATTTCTTCCTGGAAGACTCGTACTTCTACAAGCTCTCGTCGCTCCTCGACTATCTGGCGGCCAAGGAGCGCGCGCATCATATCCACGACGGCCTGCTCGACGATTACATCTCGCGCATGCGGACCGAAAAAGAGAAAGCGGGCCACGTTGCCACCGAAGAGCCGACCTTCGACGGCATTCCCCTGGTGGTGCTGCGCCGCCTTGCACGCGACGGACACTTCTGGAAAACGCTGGTCGCGCATCCGATTGCCAAGATTGCACGCGAGACCGTGCCGCACGTGTCCACGCGCGACCGCGCCATGCTGGTGGCCACCAATCACCGCGCCAACCCCGAGGTGCTGCGCGGACTCGGCCGCAAGCGCGACCTCTTCACCACGCACAGCGCGCGCATGGCGTTGCTCGGCAATCCCCAGACGCCGGTCGCGGTGTCGATGGGCTACTTCCCCGATCTCACCGCGAACGATGTGGAAGCGCTCCTGCGCCGCTCCACCGTGCATCCCGAGCTGCGCACACAGCTGCGCAATCGTTACCAGTCCAACAAGCGCTGATTGTGCTTGCCACGCTTTCGTGGCACCGATAGCGTGGCTCTCCCATGAACCACGATCTCGGCCGTGTGCTCTCTATCTGGTGGGTGATCCCGTTTGCCGGAATGCTCCTGTCGATCGCGCTTTTTCCGCTCCTCAAACCGCACTTCTGGGAGCAGCGCTACGCGCGTGTGACTGCGTTCTGGTCGCTGCTGCTCGCCATTCCATTGCTCTTCGTGTACCGCGGCGAGGCGGGCCACCATCTGCTCGAGGTCGTGCTTGTCGATTACATCCCCTTTGTCGTGATTCTGTGGGCGCTGTACACGGTGGCCTCCGGCATTTTCGTCACCGGAACCCTGCACGGCACCCCGCTCCAGAACACGCTCCTGCTCGCGGCCGGTGGTGTCATGGCGTCGTGGATCGGCACCACCGGCGCCTCGATCGTCCTGGTACGTCCGCTGATTCGCGCCATCGCGTGGCGCAAGCACCGCGCGCACACAATCGTGTTCTTCATTTTCATGGTGAGCAACGTGTGCGGCGCGCTGACGCCGCTCGGTGATCCGCCGCTGTTTCTGGGATTCCTGCACGGTGTGCCATTTCTGTGGACACTGCGCCTGGCACCCATGATGGTGACGGTGGCGCTGCCGCTGCTCGCCATCTACTTCGCGCTCGACTCCTGGTACTACCGTCACGATCCTCCCAAGGAAATGCACGGCGAGCGCGAGCGCATCGGGCTCGTCGGCTGGCATAGCTTCTTCCTGCTGATTGCAATCGTGCTCGTGGTATTCGCGAGCGGCAAATGGAACGCGGGGAGCGTCCGCATTCTCGGCGTGGAATGCGCGGTGGCAGGACTCTGGCGTGACGTCGTGCTGCTCGCGATCAGCTGGATTTCATTCCGCATCACACCGGCGCAAATTCATCGCGACAATCATTTTTCGTGGGCACCGGTGAAGGAAGTGGCCATTCTCTTTGCGGGGATCTTCATCACCATGATTCCCGCGCTGCTCATACTTCGCGCCGGCGAGAACGGCGCCATGCATCCGCTCATCGAAGCGGCGCGCGAGCCGAAGCACTACTTCTGGCTGACCGGGGGTCTTTCCAGCTTTCTGGACAATGCGCCGACGTATCTCACGTTCTTCAACACGGCGCTGGGAGCGCTCGAACCCGGAAAGCCGGAAGCAGACGCAGTGCGCCATCTCCTCACCACGCACGCACAGTATCTCAAGGCGATTTCGTGTGGCGCGGTGTTCATGGGTGCCAACACATACATCGGCAACGCCCCCAACTTCATGGTGAAGAGCATCGCCGAGCACGCCGGCATCCAGATGCCCGGATTTTTCGGCTACATGCTCAAGTTTGCGCTGCCCGTTCTGATTCCGCTCTTCCTTCTGGTTACGTTCCTGTTCTTCCGGTAGCCGCTATTTCCCCTTCGGCCCCACGGCGACAATCTTGTTGGCCGTGGCCTCGTCGGGCAGAAGTCCGGCCGCCGGCAGACGACGCGTCACTTCCATCCACTTGGGATTCTTGGCGAACACGTCCTTGAAATAGGCGAGCGCTTCTTTCTCGTGGCCGGTGGTGTACATGGTGACGGCGGCCCAATATTTCACTTCGACGTTGGCGGGGAGTCGCTTGGCCGCGTCACCATAGTCGGCCATGGCCGCGTCGACATGGTTGAGCGCCATCTCGCTGTCGCCCTTGTCCATCTTGTCGTAGGCGCGGTGAACCTCGACCAGGCGTCGCAGCTCCTTGAGCGGCAGCGTGCTGTCCTCGACGCGCAGGTCCATCACCCTGTCGGCCCACGGTCTCCCGGTGGACGTCCCCGGCACGATCAAGATCGCCGCCGACTGTTTGCCGCGTATGTCGCCGCCCTCGTTCTGCGCCGCATCCAGCGCCGCCAGCAGACGATCGGCCAGATCGCCGTGGGTGGTCTCGTATGCGCGCGCCATCGCATCCCACACCGTGTTCTTCTCCATGAGATTCGCCTCGGTGCAGAACTGCGCGCCGGCGTGATTGCCGGCCATCGCGATGCACTTCGATCCGGTGTGCACGGCGACGCGTCCCTTCGCGTCCACCATCGCCACCTGGCGCACCGCTTCCTGCGGATCAGCGGCGACGAGCGCATCGAGCGCCTGCTGCGCGGTCTTCCCCGCTTTCATGAGCTGGAGCCCGAGCGGTCCGTAGGAAACTTCGGTGAACGATTGCGTCGCGACAACGCCGACGCCGGCTTCCGCCCAGATGACGTGCGCGCCCACCGAGAACCAGTGTGACTGCACGGCAACGCCGAGCTCGCCCGTGGTGGAATCGCGAGCCACGATGGAAAACGTGTGCAAAGGACGGCGCACCGACAGGTGCGCAATTTCCTCCGCACGCGCTGCCGTCACGCACAGTGTCCACCCTGCCACCATCAATACACCGACTACGAGCTGCTTCATACCAACCTCCGCCTTTCCGCGTGCGATTGACGCCGCCGGTCAAAATCGCCTATTCTCGGGCTTCTGTGGCTTACGCTACCACAACCGCACAAATTCCAGAACGCCGCCATCGATAGGACAATCATGAACGCTCCGAAAACGCCCTTGCTCGACAGGTTCCTGCGCTACGTCAAGATCGACACGCGCTCCGACGAAAACTCGACGTCGTGTCCCAGCACGGCGAAGCAGTGGGACCTCTTGCGCATGCTGCACGAGGAATTGCTCGGGATGGGCCTCAAGGATGCCACGCTGGACGAAAACGGCTACGTCTTTGCCACCATTCCGTCCAACCTCCCGCCCGAGCACGCCGCGCGCGTCCCCGTG
>DATEHD010000200.1:0-4155 GCA_035279765.1 Candidatus Krumholzibacteriia bacterium
TTGCGTTTCGGGAACAACAGGTCGTGGGCTTCCTGGTAGCGCACGATGGTCTTCTTGACGACGTCATCCGGAAGCTCCGGGCCGGGAGGATTGTGATCCCAGCCGCTGGCGTCCAGGTAATCGCGGACGAACTGCTTGTCGAAGCTCTCCTGGCCGCGGCCCGGCGCATACTTGTCGGCGGGCCAGAAGCGCGACGAATCCGGCGTCAGGACCTCGTCGATCAGCGTAATCTGACCATTTACGAGGCCGAATTCAAATTTGGTGTCGGCCAGAATGATGCCGCGTTCGCGGGCGTAGTCGCGGCCGCGCTTGTAGAGATCCAGGCTCAGACTGCGCAGCGCCTCCGCCTGGGCGCGCGGGACGATTTCGCACATGCGCTCGAACGAGATGTTTTCGTCGTGGCCCTCGTCCTCCTTGGTGGCCGGCGTGAAGATCGGCTCCGGCAGCTCCGCGGATTCCGTGAGACCCGCCGGGAGCTTGATGCCACACACCGACTGCGACGCCTTGTACTCCTTCCAGCCCGAACCGCTCAGGTAGCCACGCACCACGCATTCGATGTCGAAGCGCTCCGCCTTGGTCACCAGCATGCTGCGGCCGGCGAGCTCGCGCCGGTTCTGAAACGGCGCCGGATACTCCGCCACATCCGAAGTGATGAAGTGCGTGCGCAGCGCCGAGCCAAAGTGCTCATACCAGCCCAGGGTGATCTGCGTGAGCAGGATGCCCTTCCCCGGCAGGCGGGTGGGAAGAATGACGTCGTACGCGCTCAGGCGATCGGTCGAGACGATGAGCAGCTTGTCACCCAGGTCAAAAACGTCGCGCACCTTGCCCGCGCGCGAGGGCTTGAGGCCCAGGTCGGCGGTACTGGCGAGAGCTTGCGGCATGGTCTTGCTCCTTTTCAGTCCGGCGCGGCGCCGCCGCGCGAGAAAAATGAACATATAATACGGTCGACTGTCCGTCAGTCTGCGGTTCCGAGAACGCGACGGCCTTCGACGCGCAGCTTTCCGCGCGCAAAGAGATCCGCGGCCCGGGCCACAATGCGATGCTCTTCCGAAAGAATTTTTGCGCGCAGGCTGTCCGCATCGTCATCGTCGTGCACCGCGACGGCCGCCTGCAGAATGATTGGTCCACCGTCGAGCGATGCGTCCACGAAGTGCACGGTGCATCCCGCCAGCTTGACGCCGTAGTCGAATGCCTGGCGCTGCGCGTTCAGTCCCTTGAAACTTGGAAGCAGCGACGGATGCACGTTCATGACGCGTCCCGCGAACGCCGTCAGCACGTCTCCCTCCAGAATGCGCATGAAGCCCGCGAGCACGACCAACTGCACGCCGCGCTCGCGGCAACGGATCACGATCTCCGCTTCCGCACCGGAACGCAGGCGGCCGCGGCGCGGGCCCGCATCGATGACATGCACGGGAATCTGGAACTCGTTGGCGACGGCGATGGCCGGAGCGGAAGGATCGTCGGTGACGAGACACGCGACGACGCAGGAAAAGTCCGGGTCCCGGCAGCGCTCGGCGAGCGCTTTGAAATTGCTGCCCCGCCCCGAGGCGAACACAGCCACCCGGCACCGGGCCGTATTCACGAGCACCCTCCCGCAGCTTCCATGCCGCACTATATCACCGCGCTGTGGCGGGACCCACTGCAAAAATGGGCCGTTTGCCGCATGGGGACGCCATCTCCCCGGCCGCGCTCACCAGCGCCAGGCAAAGGAGAGCGCGATCCCCGCGGCGGCCACCACGAGTCCCGGACGACGACGACGGCATTTCCAGGCCAGCACCAGGGCGCCGTAGTAGAGCCACGGGTTTGGTTGCGGAATCGCGAACGGTCCCGGTGTGAGATGCCCGCATGCGAGGATGGCGCGCGTGGTCACCAGCGAGAACCATCCGAGCGCTCGTCCTGGCCACTCCGCCGCAGGTGCCAGCGCGGCAAGGGCCGCCACCGGCACAGCGGCCAACAGCACCACCGTCACCGGAACAAAAAAGATCACCGTCGCGATCGGGCCCACCGTGCTCAGCGTGTGAAAGTGATGGAGCTGGAGCGGCAGGATGAATATTTCGACGGCGAGGCTCAAGATGAACGCGGAGCTCACCGACTTGAGCGCGCCGAGCATCCAGCGCCGCACGCGATTCCCGCCGGCTGCGGCGTGCCACTCGTGCGGCAGGCACAGAAGCACCACGAAGGTGGCCGCGAACGATAGTTGCAACCCCACCGAGCGCAGACACAGCGGTGACGCCACGGCCATCACGAGCAGTGCCTTGGCGAGGGCATCAATGGGCCGGACCGGACGAATCGTGGTGTGCGTCGCGATGAGAATCGCCGACATCACGTACGCACGCGTCAGCGATTCCACATTTCCCACCGTGCCGCTGTAGAGCGTGAGCGCGGCCAGGAGCAGAAGCGGACGTGCGCGCGGCCACAGCCGCGTAGCGATGAGCACGCACCCCGCAATGGTGGTGAGATGCATCCCGCTGATGGCGAGCAGATGTGTAATGCCGAGGCGTCGCACCGCGTCGCGCACGTTGTCGGCGAGCTGCGTGCGGTCGCCGAGCAGCATCCCGATGGCAAGGCCGGAATCGCGTCCCATCGCGCGCGTGAGGCGCGTGCGCGCAAATCGATGCAGCGGCCAGAACACGCGGCGCAGGACAAGATTGCCGCCGTGTCCGCAGCGGACGATGTCGGCCGCGCGCACCTTCACCACGCCCGCCACACCGCGCGATGCCGTGAAGCCGCGCATCGACGGCGCAATATTGATGAAGCGCGCACGCAGCGCATAGCGATCGCCGTAGGCGGCGTCGAAGCACTCGGCGCGCACGAGCAGTCGCACGCGCCGGCCCTCGAGCATGGTCGTGAAATCGAACGCGGAGCCCGAGAGTCCCGCCTGCGGAAATCCGCTGACGATTCCCTCCAGTGTTACCGTGGCGGCACCCCCTGCGGCATGCACGCGTTCGACGGCGGCGCAGTCGCGCTCGAAACCGCTGCTGGCGCGAGCGCCGAGGAGTGCCGCGCCGCCCGCGACCAGCGCGAACACAAACCAGGCGGCCCGCCGGCGTACCAGCGCGGCGCACACCAGGACCGCAATCAGAATGATTAAGAGTGAGAGACGCCGCGCGACACCTGCCGCCACGGCCATCGTGAGGATCCACACCACCGCCGCCACCCCCTGCACGCGCGGCCTCCGCGCGTTACTTCTTCGAGTACAACACCACCTGGTTCTTGCCGCGCTGCTTGGCGCGGTACATGGCCTCATCGGCCTGCGAGAAGAGCTGCTCGCCGCCGCGCGCGGTGTCAGGATACACCGCCACGCCCACACTCACCGAGAGATCCCGCACTTTTCCGTAGGCGTCCTTGAAGCCGCGGTACTGGCTCACCACGCGGCGCAGTCGTTCCGCGGTATGCAGCGCTTCGAACTCCGGCGTGCCCGGAAGGAGAATGACGATTTCCTCGCCACCGTAACGGAACGGCATGTCGACCTTGCGCAGGTTGCGCCGGATGATCTCTGCGATGGCGACGAGCGCCTCGTCGCCCTTCTTGTGGCCGAGCTCGTCGTTGATGCGCTTGAAATCGTCCACGTCGATTACGAGCATCGAGAGCGCCGAGCCCGAGCGCATCGCGCGCTCGATTTCCACCGGGAGCTGGCGATCGAGGAATTGACGGTTGTAGACGCCGGTAAGCGAATCGATCGAGGTGAGGCTGGCAAAGCGCTGGTTGAATTCAATCGCATTGCGAATGACACCCGCGGCCACGTCCAGGCGCGTATCCATTCCGCCGTCGCTCCCGTGGAAGCGCACGTGCAGCGCACCCACGATCTTTCCGAACATGAAGATCGGCGCCACCGCCTGCGTGGTGTCGCCCGCGGGTGCATAGCGCCGCGCTCCCGACTCCACGGCGCTGCGCGCGAGATCGGAGGCGCGCAGGGCGTCGTCGCTCACGATGCGAACGCGCTCGCCTTTCTGTTCTCCACCCGTCACCAGCGTGTCCTCCATGATCTCGATGAGGCCGGAATCGAACGCGAGCCACGACTCGAGCTTCGTCATCAGCTCGTCGAGCCTGTCGAGGACCGGGAGCGCGCCGTCTCCGATGGCGAATGATTGGGTGATCTGGGGTAGAAGCTCCAGCACGTTACCGCTCGGCGCGATGGGTCCGGCCGGAAGCTCG
>DATEHD010000201.1:0-2715 GCA_035279765.1 Candidatus Krumholzibacteriia bacterium
TCGGCAAGCTCAACACCGACGACAACCAGGGGATCGCGTCGCGCTACGGCGTGATGAGCATCCCCACGGTGATGATCTTCAAGAACGGTCAGATGGTGGCGCGCATTGTGGGCGCGCAGTCCAAGCAGACGTTCACCGGAAAGATCGACGCAGTCCTGACGGGCTAAAAAACAGCCCCGCAGCGGCCCATCGACGAGGGCCGGTCCGCCATGCGGACCGGCTCTTTTCTTTTGCGGGGACCGCCAACACCGGGTAGGGCGTGGAATTTGCATGTTCTTCCACGCATGATCCGAAAATACCTCGTTGTCCTCGCTTGTTTCTTCACGGCATGCGGGTCGCCTCAAAAACAGGCGTCGCGCGACGCCGGAGGCGCGGCTGCGCACGACTCCACCTCCGGGCCCGTCCACGGCGGCCGCCTGATCATCGGCGTGCAGCAGGAACCGGAGATGCTGAGCGAGATTCTCAATTCGATGGCGACCAACAACATGGTCTGCAATCTCCTGTTCAGCAAGTTCGTGAAGTACGACGACAAGTTCCAGCTGGTACCGGATCTCATCACGGCCATTCCGACCGTCGAGAACGGCGGTATCTCCGCCGACCATCGCACTTATACCTACCACCTGCGTTCCAATGTGCGCTGGCACGACGGCGTCCCGCTGACAAGCAAGGATGCAAAATTTACCTACGAGATCATCATGGATCCCAAGGTGCAGGTGGAATCCCGCGAGGGATGGGACCAGGTCTCGTCGGTGGACACGCCCGACGACACCACGATCGTGTTTCATCTCAAGCAGCCGTATCCGGATTTCGCGTCGGAAACCTTCTACGACGAATCGGTGCTTCCCGAGCACCTGCTCAAGAATTCACGCGGCGACCTGTTTCACTCCGCGGCGTTTCATCACGCGCCCATCGGCTCGGGCCCGTTCAAGTTTGACAGCTGGGTTCCCGGTTCGCACCTGTCCCTGGTGGCCAACCACGACTACTACGGGGACGGCCCCTACCTGGACCAGATCATCTTCAAATTCGTGCCGGACGAGAACGCGCTGCTGGTGCAGCTCAAGACGGGCGAGGTCGACATGTTCGACAACGCCAACATCAATTTCATGAAGCAGCTCAATGATATCGCCGGCATTCACGTCTACAAGACGCCGATGCTCATGTACGAGCACCTCGATTTCAACACCGAGAATCCGGTTCTGAAGGACGTGCGCGTGCGCCGCGCGCTCTCCTACGCCACCGACAAGCAGGAGATCGCCGACCGCATTTATAACGGGCTGGTGAAAGTCGCGGCGTTGGACGAGTTCGACGCCTCGAGCTATTTCTCCGCGGATGCCGCCGCCAGGGCGACGTTCGACATCGCGAAGGCGCGACGCCTGCTCCTGGAAGCCGGATGGAAAGACACCGACGGCGACGGGATCTGCGACCGGAACGGCCAACCCCTCAAGCTCTCCATTGCGGCGAGCGCGGGCCAGCCCAACCGCGAACGCACCGAGCTGGTGCTGCGCGACCAGTGGCGCAAGGTGGGCGTCGACCTCGAGCTCGGCAACTTCAGTCCCACCGTGCTCTACGGCACGTACGAAGACGGCGGCATTCTGAAACGCGGGAAGTTCGACGTCGCCATGTATGCGTGGCTCTCCTCGCCGTCGCAGTCGCGCCGCGAAGCACTGTACGAATCGGTGAGCATTCCGCCCGCCGGCCAGAACCATCCTCGCTACGTGAACGCGGAGCTGACCGAGCTGCTCGAAAAGGGCGGCAGCGAGCCCGACCAGGCCAAGCGCGAAGCGATCTATCATCGCGTCCAGGATATCCTCGTCGACGAAGCGCCGGTGGTTCCGCTGTTCTGGTACACCGCCATCGATCCCGTAACCACGCGCCTGCACAATTTCCGGCCCAACGCGACGCAGTCGGCGGACACCTGGAACGCGGCGCAATGGTACCTGGCCGGGTCTGCCTCGCAGCTTTCTTCCCAGTGACGGAAAATCCTGCCCGGTGCACCGTTGCTCCTTCCCGCGGAGTTGGTACGGAACTCGCACATCCCTTTGTGGGCAATGGGTCAGGGCCCGAGTGGGCCGGTTCATCTGGTTTGAAGGCTTGGGGATAGATTGATGCTCCGGTATTTCTTGAAACGATTGGCGGCGCTCGTTCCGCTCGTCCTCCTGGTTTCGCTCATCTGTTTTGCATTGATGCAGGCGACACCGGGTGGACCGAGCTCCGTGCTCTCCGACAATCCCATGATGACGCCGACCGACGCGGCGCAGACGCGGAGCAACTTCGGCTTCGACCAGCCCGTGCTGATCCAGTTCGGGATGTGGCTCGAGCGGGTCGCCCTGCACGGCGATTTCGGCCGCTCTCACGTCACCGGCGAGCCCGTGCTCGACATGATCAAGCAGCGCCTGCCGGCGACGCTCGAGTTGATGGGCGCCGCGTTTCTCCTCGCATTCCTGTTCGGAATTTCCGGCGGCATCATGGCCGCGCTCAAGCGCTACACGAAACTCGATTCCGCCCTGATGCTGGTGACGCTTGTCGGCATCTCCATCCCGGTGTTCTGGCTGGGGCTCATGTCGATGATGGCGTTCACAGTCAAATGGCGGCTGCTTCCGTCCACGGGCATGTTCTCTTTGGGAATGCCGTTCTCGGTCGCTGACCATCTGCGCCACCTGATGATGCCGGCGCTGGTGCTCTCGCTGCTCTTCATCGCGAGCTGGAGCCGCTACA
>DATEHD010000202.1:0-5166 GCA_035279765.1 Candidatus Krumholzibacteriia bacterium
TTCGGCGCAACGCAGACCGAGCAGCACAGGTTGTGACGGCACGCTCACAAAACGCGCCGTGCGTTGGCGCGCCGCCAGCATACGCTCGAGCATGGCGCGCAGGGTGATCAACTCGGGATTACCGAGGACGACCGTGCGTCCCTTCCAGTTCGGGTAGTTATCCAGGATGCGATGGATGGCAAGGGCGAGGTCCTCGCGATGCACAGTCAGCATGTGCTGGTGGCCGCCGTCGATCAGCGGAATGAACGACGCACTCGTGCTCTGCCACAGCCGGCCGTACACACCCGCCGTCGGATCTCCGTGCACGATGCCGGGCCGGACGTTGACGCCACCGAGGTGCGTCACGGCCGCCTCCACGAGCAGCTTGGAGCGGCCGTACATCGAGCGACAGCCGGTGTACGCGCTCACCGATGAAACGAAGACAAGCTTCTTCACACCGGCGCGCGCCGCGGCTTCCAACCACGCGATGGAACCGTTCACGTTCACGCGCTCGATGTCGCGCCAGGTGGCAACCTGGAGATCCCATGCGCAGTGAATGAACACGTCCGCGCCGGAGAAGAGACGCTCCACGTCGGCGATCGGCGTCTCGCCCAGCCGGGCTTGTTGGTACGGTGAATTGGGAGTTGAAGCGGAAGCGGCGGAATTGCGCCAGGCGCGCACATCGTGGCCCGCGCGCACGAGCTCGGCGACGACATCGCGCCCCACCAGGCCGCTCGCACCGCTGACGACGCAAACTGCCACAGGTTGGCGGGCTACACCCGCACCGCGGGCGCCTTGGCGCGCGGGAGCTGCAGCATGGCGGAGCGTTCAGGACCGAGTGACACCAGGTGGATGCGACAACCGATCAGGGATTCGAGGTGCTTGATGTAGTCCATCGCGAGCGACGGGAGATCCTCGAGCTGGCAGCCCGTCGTGGGCTGCTTCCAGCCCTTGATCTCTTCGTACACGGGCTTCGCCCCGGCGACGGTGCGCGCGTCGGCGGGAAACACGTCGAGTATGCTCTTTCCCGAGCGATACGCCGTGCACACGCGAATGGAATCAAAGGTGTCGAGCACGTCGAGCTTGGTGAGCGCGACATCGGTGACGCCGTTGAGCTTCACCACGGTGCGTGCGGCGACGGCGTCGAACCAGCCGCAGCGACGCGGACGTCCGGTCACTGTGCCGTACTCGCGGCCGATCTCGCGCAGCGTCTTCCCCGCCGCGCCCTTGTCTTCGGTCGGGAACGGACCGTTGCCCACGCGCGTGCAGTACGCCTTGAAGATGCCGACGATGGCGTCGAAGCCCGCGGGCGGAAGGCCGGTGCCGATGGCGGCGCCGCCGGCCGTGCACGAGCTCGAGGTAACGAACGGATAGGTGCCGTGATCGATGTCGAGCAACGAACCCTGCGCGCCCTCGCACAGAACCTGCTTCTTGTCTTCCACGGCGCGCCACAGGATGGGGCGCGTGTCGGTGATCATCGGCAACAGGCGCTTGCGCGCCTTCAAGAGATCGTCCGCCACTTTCGCGGGAGAAAGCGTCTTCGCGCCGCGCAGCTTGAGGATCTTGTTGTTCTCGCGCACGTGCGCTTCGACGAGTGCGCGCAGATCGGCGGGAGAGCGCGTGAGATCCGACGCGCGGATGCCTTCACGGCGCGCCTTGTCGGCGTAAGCGGGCGAGATGCCCTTGCGCGTGGTGCCGATGCCGCCCTCGGCGCTCGCCGAGCGGCGGTCTTCGGACTCGCAATCGAGGAGAACGTGATACGGAAGCACGAGGTGCGCCTGCGCGCTCACCAGGATGCGGCCCTCGATGTCGACACCGCGTGCGGCGATAGCGTCGATCTCTTCGATCAGCGCATGCGGATCGATCACCATGCCGCCGCCCAGAACGCACGTGACGCGCGGGTAAAGGATGCCCGAGGGAACCTGGCGGAAGGCAAACTTCTCGCTACCCACCACCACCGTGTGGCCGGCGTTGGCACCGCCCTGGTAGCGGACGACGATGTCCATCCCGCGCGCCAGGTAGTCGATGATCTTGGCCTTGCCCTCGTCCCCCCACTGTCCTCCAACAACCAATGTGACCGGCATTTACGTCTCTTCCTGAAAATAGATTATCGGTGCGTGCGCACAGAAAAATCCGCCCGGAATGCCCAGGCGGACTCGAGCTCTCGCCCGTCGTGCGAGGCGGGCGCGTCATTATAGGACGGTCCGGAGAAGCGGTCAACGACGGGTCGGCATCGGTGCGGCGCGACGTGTAAACCTACGGTCGCCCGGCGTCCCGGGCAAGCCGCGAGCGAGTCTCTACTTGAGAAGCACGAGCTTGGTGCTGACGGGTGTCGCGCCGGCGCTGAGGCGCGCGTAGTACACGCCCGAGCTCACGGGCTGGCCATGATCGTCGGTGCCGCCCCACGTCGACGTAAACGTGCCCGGATGCATCTCGCGATCGACGAGCGTCGCCACGCGCGCGCCGCGCACGTCAAAGATGTCGAGCCGGACGTTCGCATTGTGCGTGATGTTGAAATGCACCACGGTGAGCGGATTGAACGGATTGGGTGCGGCCCACAGCGCTTCGGTATGGATGAGCGGCCGGCGTACGTCGGTGGGACTCTCCGCGAACTGGACGAGGAATGCGTCGGTGTCGGTTGCCGTCAATGGCCCGCCGCCGAAATCGACAGTACCCGGGAACCCGCCGCACATGGTGAGGTTGCCGGCGCTGTCGGAAGCGAGCCCCCCCGGAATCTGGTACTTGGACGCGTCACCAAAGCGCGCGCTGGTGACGTGGTCACCATTGAAGGTGAGCCGCGCCAGGAATATGTCCTGGTTTCCTGCAGTGGTGAGAGTCCCTCCGCCGAAATTGATCGCCCCGTCGAAGGCGCCGGCGAGATAGACATTGTTGAACGGATCCACCCTTACCGCGTTTCCAAACTGGTCCCCCGCGTCACCCCAGCCCTTGCTCCACAGGTGGCCACCGAAGCAGTCGAGCTTGGCGAGAAACACGTCGCCGGAGCCCGCGCTCGCGATGGGCCCGCCGCCAAAATCAACCGTGCCGAAGTTACTGCCCGTCACGTAGACGTAGCCTTCGAATTCCTCGGCTGCCATCGCATTCACCTGCTGTTGGCTCGCGTCGCCGTAGCTGTGCGACCATTGGTATCCGCCCGCCGAACCGTACTGCGCGACACCGATGTCGAAGCTCCCCGCCGACGGCACACTCCCGGCGCCCATGTCGACGCTGCCCGCGAAGGTCATTCCGAAGAAAATGTTTCCCCAGTGGTCCGTGGTCACGGCCGCGCCGTACTGCGCACTCGCATCGCCGAAGCGCTTGCTCCACTGGTGGGCGCCGGTTCCATCGAACCGCGCGAGATAGGCGTCGTAGCTGCCCTGGTTGGTGAGCACGCCGCCGCCGAAGTTGATCGATCCCGCCGTGTACCCCGCAATGCACACGCCGTTGGTGATGTCGACGACCATGTCCTGGCACTCTTCTTCGGCCGTGGTGCCAAAGCGTTTCGCCCACGTGTACGTTCCCGTCGGGCTGAACTTCGCGACAAAGATATCGCGGTCGCCCGCGCTGGTGAGAAGGCCACCGCCGAAATTGACCGAGCCTTCGAAGACACCGGAGAAGAACACGTTGCCGCTCGCGTCGACGCCCACTCCGGTGGCGTATTGCGCATCCGCAACATCGCCGAACGTACGATCCCACACGTACGCACCGGCGGATGTGAACTTCACGAGCGCGATGTCACTGCCCCCGTTGCTGGTGCGATTGCCGCCACCGAAGTTTACCGTGCCGTAGAAAGATCCGCCTACGTACAGATTGCCCGACGCATCGGCCGCGACAGCGCCAAATCCCTGTGAGTTGACGCCCCCGTACTTCTGACTCCATACGTGGACGAGCGCAAAAGCGGAGTTGAAGGAGAGAGAAAGAGCAGCCAGAACTAACGTGGCGATGCAGGTTGCGGCCTTCATGCGGTGACCTCGCAGGGATGAGGATGCACGGTTGTGGCTGGCCCGCGGGCGGTGGATGCGCCCACGCCGGGATGATACCACAGGACGGGATTCAGCTGGCAAGGCACCACGGCTGGTGCTAGACTATGTTCGCCAGCCACTTCACATTCTCCGCCACGGGCCTGTTGTCAACTGAACAGGAGCTTCCCATGAGCCGATTGATCCCCTGCGTCATTTTGGTGATGTGCGTTCTCTCTCCCGTCAACTCTCACGCTCGCAAGACGGCGCTCACTCCCGAGGCGGCAACGTCCGCCCGTGTCACTCCGGGACCCAATGCGTCGCCGGGTCGTGGTGTGATCGGCGCCGGCGTTCTGCAATCGTGGACGTTCGACGTCGGAGGAAATCCCAACGCGCAGGGGTGGACGACTGTCGACCGCACCGCGCAGCCCGCCCTGTTTCACGTGGTCAACGCGCCATCGATGCCCGGCTTCGGGGGCCATGCCGTGTGGTGCGGCGTCGGCGCGTCGAACTGTTCCGCCATGGACGCCTGCGGGTACGCGACGCTGCCTGGTTATGGCAACGACTGGAAGCAATTCTGGCAGACCCAGTCCATTAGCGTTGACCCTAACTACAGCACCCAGATTGCATTCAACCTGTCGTACGATATGGAGCCGAACTACGACTTTCTCTACCTGGAGTACACCACGGGAGGCGGTATCTGGAATCTCCTGGGTACGTGGACCGGCACCGGAAATTTGATCGTCGGCAAATCTATTCCGGCGGGTACTTACACGAGCCCGATTCGCGTTCGTCTGCGGTTTTACTCGGATGGCAGCGCCTCGGACGAGGACGGCGGGTACGACTCGTCGAATGGCCCCGTCTACATTGACAACCTGTCGATCGTCAACAACGGCGCTTTTGTGGATATTCACGACTTCACGGCCGAGGCTTTGAATGCGACCAACACCGTTGACGGCCATTGGATCGCCTTCGGCCCGACGCCCTTCGGCAACAAGGCCGCACTCTTCAATGGCAGCGCCGTCCTCCAGGAAGATCCGGGGGTTTTCAATTCCACCTACATGTGGGGATTCTTCAACGGATCGCCGGAGAATTACGCGTGCGGCGGATTTCCCGCACAGGCCATCGTGCCACACAAGTTGACGAGCGGAAACGGCGACCTTTACATCCATAATGAGATCCAGTCGCCCGTCGTTGCACTCACAGGCATCGGGGCCACCGAGGCGGTCAT
>DATEHD010000203.1:0-6777 GCA_035279765.1 Candidatus Krumholzibacteriia bacterium
CCTGATTGCTGTTGCCGTTGTGGTGCTGCTTCTCATCGCAGCCGTTCTCGCCGTCAATCCCGTCGACCGCGTGTTCAACAGGGCCGTGGAAACGCCGCGGGAAGTTTCCGCATCGGCGCAAGCGCTCCACGATTCGCTGTGGATCGCCGACTTTCACAGCGATGCGCTGTTGTGGCCGCGGAGCTTCCTCGATCGACACCGGTACGGACTGGTCGACCTTCCGCGATTGCGCGATGGTCATGTCGCTCTCGTCGTGCTCGCCGCGACGACACGCATGCACGCCGATTCCAATTATCACCGCACGGCGCCGCTTCTCGACATTCTCCCCGTGGTGGCGATTGCGTCACACTGGCCGCGCGCTGCCTGGTTCGATCCGTATCAGCGCGCCCTCGCCCTGGCGCGCAAGGCACGCATTGAGGCCGAGACTTCGCATGGTTCATTCTTTCTGGTTAGGACACGCGAGGATCTCTACGGGCTTGTGCGCGCCACAACGCCATATGTACCGGAACCCGATTTTCCCGTCCCACCGTCGCCGATCGATGCACCAGTGGGAGCCGTGCTCTCGATCGAAGGCATGCACGCGATCGATGGTGATCTCGCGCGCGTGGATTCCCTGTTCGCGGCGGGCTACCGGATTTTTGGCCTCACGCACATGTTCGACAACGATATCGGCGGCTCGGCGTCGGGATGGCACAAGCGCGGGCTCACACCGCTGGGGCGGCGCGTGGTGGCGCGCATCGATGCACTGGGCGGGATCATCGATCTCGCGCACGCGTCGCGCGCGACGATCGAGGATGTGCTGGCGATCACGTCGCGCCCCGTGCTCGTATCGCACACAGGCCTCACCTCGATCTGCGCCGGCCCGCGCAATCTTGACGACGAGCTCGCGCGGCGCATCGCGCAACACGGTGGGATGATCGCCATCGGATTCTGGAAGGCCGCGGTATGCGGAAAAGATACACGCGCGATAGCGCGTGCCATCCGTCATGCCATCGAGGTCGTGGGCGCCGACCACATCGCGCTCGGCTCGGATTTCGATGGCGGTGTGCCGGTGCCGTTTGACGCCGCGGATATGTCCATGCTCACGGCGGCCCTTCTCGATGCGGGATTGTCGCGCGATCAGATCCGCGCTGTGATGGGAGAGAACGAGAAGAGATTCCTTCTGGCGAACCTGCCGACTCATTGACGCGCTGTCGCGCGTCTGCCTTCGGCCCAGAAGGTGCAGTACCAGTACGACGCATCCGGTCGCGTGCGCCACGTATCGTACGCCCGCAATCCCGCATCCAAGTCCCCTCCGGAGATAGCGCCGTCACGCACGATGCTCTCGCGCGCGCCGGTCAAGATGGCCCGGCAGTTGGTGATGATGGCGTCGAAGGTCTCCGCGCCGGCACACGACCCGAAAAAGGGCCAGTCGCAACGCGTGGGCTGGGCTCCCGCAGCCGCCAGGAGTGCTACCAGCTTGCGACCGATGCGCGGATCGCGGTCGCCAACGTCGTACGCGCGCGCATACGCACGCCACACTGCCTCGAACTCCGGCAGCGCGGGAAACAGGATCAACGCCTCGTGGTCGTCGTCCTCGAGGATCACGCGACCTCCCGGCTTCACCGCACGCACCATGGCGGCCACGACGTCGGCAGGACGCTCGAGGTGCTCGAGCAGAAAACGCGCGTGGGCGATGTCGAAGGTGCCCCATTCGTCGTCACGCAGAGGAAAGGCGTAGGCGTCGCCGATGCGGATTTCAGCACGTTCTGAAAAAGCGAGCTCAGCAGCAAGGCGCTGACCCTGTTCCACCTGGGCGGCCGCGCGTTCTATGCCAACCACTCTTCCCTCGCTACCCACACGCGCGGCTATCTCGTGCGCAAACAAACCGAAGCCGCAGCCCACGTCGAGGACGCGCTGGCCCGGTTGCGGGTTCATGCGGGAGAGAGACTGGGAATTGATGAGGCGGTTGAGCCGCGCCAGACGCCCCTGCTCGTCCGGCTCGGTGCCGTGGATATAGGTGCCGTCGGCGCCGCTCACTCGGCCTTGAACATCGACCGCATCACGTAGCCGGCGATCGCGGGATTCTTGCGCAGGCGGCGCAGCGAGTACGCGTACCAACTGGGCCCGAACGGAACCGCGACGCGCAGGCGGTGCCCGGAATCGCGGATGATGGCGCGCAGGGAAGGCAGCACACCGAGCAGCATCTGGTACTCGTAGGCATCGCGGCCGAGCCCGAGGCGAGAAATAATCTGCTCGCTTCCCCACACCAGCTGTTCGTCGTGGGTGGCGAGAGCGACGTAGCACCCCGCGCTCATCAACACGTCGGCGATGGCGATGTAGTTGTCGCGGATGATTTTGGGATCGGTGTAAGAAATCTGGTACGGCTCGATGTAAATGCCCTTGCACACCCGCACGTTGGCCTTCACCTTCGCCAGCTCGCGGGCATCCTTGAGCGTGCGGCGCAGCCGCGACTGCAGCACCAGGCCGAAATTCTCGTAGCTCTCGTGGATCTTGTAGTACACGGCGAGGGTTGCATCCGTGGTCGGTGAATCTTCCATGTCCATGCGCACGAACTGGCCGTTGCGCGACGCGGTGTCGAGAATGGTGCGGAGGTTCTTGAGGCACAGCTCACGATCGATCAACAGGCCGAGGTGCGTGGGCTTGACGTGGATATAGGCATCGATGCCGCGCGCCTTGAGCGCGTCGAGCAGCTCGCGGTATTCCTGCACTGCTTCCTCGGCCTCTTCCGGCTTGGATACGAACTCGCCCAGCACCGCCGCGGCCACCATGTATCCCTCGCGGTTGAAGTCCGCGGACACCTTGAGCAGGTCCTCGAGCTTCTCCCCCGCGATGTACGGTGCAGCAACCTTGCGCACCACGGGTTTCGGGATCAATGGCAGAGTAGTGGCGACCACGCGGTCAATCAGACTCATGGCTGGATGCTCCGGTATGAGTTGTCAGGGATCATGGGAAACGATGCAGCTCGCCGCATTATACAAAGAGAATGCATGCGGGCCAATGTTCTCTTAGGGCGCTCGCGCCGGCCGTTTGAGGGGCATGGATTCGCCCACGCGCAGCACGTGAAATCGCTCCCCCAGGAGGCGCCGCAGCTCGTCTTCTCCACGCGGGCTCCGGCCTCCGCGGACGAGCCGGTAACCATACGCGCCCCAGTGTGACGGAATCACGACGGGCGCCCGCAGTACATTGGCGGCGCGCGCCGCATCGGGTGGCTTCAGGTGGCCATTGATATTCAGAATGGCAATGTCGGGTGCGTACACGCGGCCCACATCCGCAAACGCGGAGCAGTAGTCCGTGTCGCCGCTGTAGAAGATGGTGGCCGCAGGCGTGATGATCACATAACCCAGCGCGCGTCCGTCCACGCCACGATGAACTCCCCGGCGCGAGCCCGGATGAAAGACCGCGACGGCGACGATGCGCACCCCGTTCGCTTCAAACGTCTCCCCCGGCATCATGGCGCGGGCCGCGATCTTTTCCCCGGCGAGAAACTCCGCCGACGGCTTCGGGCACAGAATGGTGACGTCCTTGGGAAAATGGCGAAGGCTCGCCGGGCTCAGGTGATCGTCGTG
The DNA here is from genome assembly GCA_035279765.1 of Candidatus Krumholzibacteriia bacterium. GTDB lineage: Bacteria > Krumholzibacteriota > Krumholzibacteriia > WVZY01 > JAKEHA01 > JAKEHA01. The sequence continues at coordinate 3,570 of DATEHD010000203.1, forward strand.
CGCGTGCGAGATAAGCACCACGCGCGTTCCGCGCAGCACGTCGTCGGAGGGCGCGCCGATAAAGCGGTGTCGTTGATAGAGTGACTTGTCGAAGACGGGATCGGTGACGATTCCCATCCCGCCCACGTCGATATATGTGCAGGCGTGCCCCCAGAACGTGAGGCTGTCGCGCTTGGGCGCGGGATAGCGGGACGGTTCGACCTGGGCGAGGCCGGAGCAGCCTGCCAGCAGCGCGCACGCGGCGAGCAGGAGGCAGATGCGTCGCATCACAGCCGGCTCTTTCTGAAGAGCAATACGCTCATGGTCAGGAGCGCGATGGAGATAATGGCGAGCGCCGCCACCTCGCCGATCAGGTCGCGAAATCCGGCCCCGCGGATGATGATGCCGCGCGAGATGGCGATGAAATGCGTGGCGGGAAAAGCGAGTGAGAGCAGTCGCAGCGGGCCTGGCAGTGACGAAAGCGGAAATATGTAACCCGACAGCATGATGGACGGTAGCAGAATGGCCTGGGCGCCCTGCGTGGCCTCGATCTGCGTCGACGCGCGCGCCGAGATCATGAGCCCCAGCGAGAGCAGCGACGTCAGGTAAATGAGCGAGAGAACGGCAAGCAGGAGCACGCTCCCGTGAATCGGCACGCGAAACAAGGTCGTCATCAGGAACAGGACGAGGATGAGCTGACAGAAACCGAGGATCAGGTACGGCAGCAGCTTTCCGAGGATCACCTCGACCGCGGAGACGGGCGTCACCAGCAATTGCTCGAGGGTACCGCGTTCGCGTTCGCGCACGACCGCATATGCCGTGAGCATGGTCCCCGAGAACGTCAGCAGGATAGCGACCAGGCCCGGAATGAGCAGGTTGGCGCTGCGTGTGTCGGGGTTGAACAGGATCTGCGGTCGCGGCGAAATCGGCAGCGTGCTGTTGCCCGTCCCTTTCTGGAGCGCGAGCAGGGATTGGGTGAGTGCCAGCCCGTTGATGGCTGCCAGCGACTGCGACGCCACCGTGTTGTCCGACCCGTCGATCAGCGCCAGGAATGTGGCCTCGGTTCCCTGCAGGCGATGGCGTCCGTAGTCGGGCGGAATCTCGAGCCCCACTTTCGCGTCACCGGCCACGATGGCTTCACGCAGCTCGTCATGGGAGTTCACCACGCGCTTGATCTCGAAGGTGCGCGTGGCCACCAGCTCGTCGAGAAGCGCGCGGCTCTCGGGGCAACGGCACTGGTCGAACACCACCGTGGGCACATGCTTGATGTTGGTGTCGATGGACCCGAACAGGATGAGCTGGAAAAGCGGTATCCCGAGCGCGAGTCGCAGCGTGCCGCGGTCGCGGCGCATGTGGATCGCTTCCTTGCGCAGCACGGCCAGGAAACCCTTCATGACGCCTTCCCCGCCTTCGCCATACCGTTCTCGGCCTCGGCCGCAAGGCTGGTGAGGCGCACGAACACATCTTCGAGTGAGGGCGTGATGGGCCGAACCTTGACGTTGACCCCGGGCTCGGTGAGGTCGCGCACGAGATCGTCGTGCGTCTTCGCGTCGGGGACCAGCAGATGCACGCTATTGCCGAAGATGGTTGCTTCCTCCACGTAGTCGAGCGAACGGGCGCGCCGCATGACCTGCGCGGCGCTGCCTTCGATGGCAACCTCGACGCGACGCGTGCCCGGCGGAGTGATCTGAGGGAGTGCCACCAGGTCTTCCGGCTCGCCTTCGACGAGCAGATTGGACATGTAGAGATATCCAAGACGACTGCAGCGCTCCGCTTCATCCATGTAGTGCGTGGACACCAGCAACGTCACGCCACTGGCGGCGAGGTCAAAGAGCAGATTCCACAGCTCGCGCCGTGCGACCGGATCGATGCCGGCGGTGGGCTCGTCGAGAAACACGACGCGTGGCTCGTGCATGAGTGCCGCGCCCAGCGAAAGGCGCTGCTTCCATCCACCCGACAGGTGAGCGGCGAGGCGGTCGCGGTATGGCGTGATGCCGGTCAAGTTGATGACCCACTCGCGCCGCTCCTCCAGGCGCTGGCCACCCAGTCCATAGACGGAGGCAAAGAAATTCAGATTCTCCATCACCGTGAGATCCTCGTAGAGCGAGAAGCGCTGCGGAACGTAACCGATACGCCGGCGCACCTGGTCGGCGTGGTGCGTTACGTCGATGCCGTCCACGAATGCGGTGCCGCCGGTCGGTCGCAGGAGGCCGCATAGAACGCGGATCAATGTGGATTTGCCGGAGCCGTTGGGACCGAGGAGCCCGAAGATGGTGCCGCGCGGAATGGTCAGACTCACGTCGCGCAGCGCGCGCACCGCCCCGTAATCGTGCGTGACACCGCGGACTTCGATCCCGTAGTCGAACGTGGCTGACTGCGTGCCGGCGGCGGTCATTGGAAGCGCACGGTTGCCGTCATGCCCGCCTTGAGCTCGGGCGCGGGATCGAGACGAAGACGCACCGCGAACACCTGGTCCTCGCGCTGCTCCGGTGTCTGTACGTTGCGCGGCGTGTATTCCGCGCGTTCGCTCACCGACTGCACGCGCGACTTGAACATTCGCCTGGGGAATGTATCGATGGAAATGTCGACGGGCTGCCCCACCTTGACTTCGCCCAGGCGCGTCTCCGGAACGAACACGCGCACCCACAGCTCGTTGGATTCGAGCAACACTGCCACCGGCTGGTTGGGCGCGATCATGTCACCGGGGCGCAGATCCATGGTCTGAATCACGCCGTCCGCGGGTGCGTGCACTTCCGATTCTTCGAGCTGGCGGTGCAGCATGGCCAGCGTGTTTTCTTCCGTGGTCAACTGGGCGCGCGCCTGCTCCACGTCCTCGGGGCGGCTGCCGCGCTTGAGCTCTTCGTACTGCTGCTCGGCAACCTGTGCGGCCGCGGCGGTTTCGTCGTAGGTGGACTGAATGCCGACGCCCTGCTTGAGCAGCGTCTCCTGGCGCGCGCGTTCTTTTTCCGCGTGGTCATAGTTGATGCGCGCGCGCTCGATCTCTTCGCGACGCGGGCCCTTCTGGATGCGATCGAGATTGGCCCGCATCTGCTCGATGCGCGATTCCTGTGTCTTGATCTGGGGGTCCAGGAGATAGCGGTCGAAGCGCACCAGGGTCTGCCCGGTTTTGACCGAGTCGCCTTCCTCCACCAGCACTTCGGAAACACGCCCGCCCATCAGCGATCCGATGTCGGCGTCGCGCGCCTCAATGGTTCCCGAATAGACGTTC
>DATEHD010000204.1:0-7403 GCA_035279765.1 Candidatus Krumholzibacteriia bacterium
GATCCCTGCCCGAGGTGCACGTCGAGCGTGGTGTCGACGGCGGTCTGCGACGACGTCACGGTGGCAAAGTCCGCGGTCGCGCTTTCTTCCACGCGATAGTTCTGCGCCGCCGGCGCGGGCGGCCAGTGCAGCGTGAAGGCGGCGCCGGTCGGAATCACCTGCGGCGTGAGCGTGAGATCGGTAATGAAGAATTTCGACGCTTCGACGCTTACTCCGGTCGACTTGCCGGCAACCACATCGACGTCCGCATTGAAACCGTGGTAGGCAAGAACGCGGGCGACGTAGAGATCCACGGCCACCCGTTTCCCGTTCTCGGCGATGCAGCCCACCGGCACCGAGATCGGATTGTCATTGGTGATGGCGACGCCGCGCGAGACCTCGAGGCGCAGCGATGACCCGCCACGATACACGTTCACCACGACGGAATCGAAAACGGACGCGCGCATCAAGGACGACGACGAGCCGGCTCCCGGCTCGAAGCGAAGCACGATCTCTCCGTCGGTGGCGACAGGTGCCTGGGCGTTGTCGCAGGAAAGCGCCAGTGCCGCGAGAATGAGAACACCGGCCAGTTGCAGCAAACGTGACGTCACTTGACTGTCACCCCCACTGTGATGCCGCCGCGCGGAGCGGCGGGTTGATCGCCGCCGCCACCACCGCCGGCCACGGCGGCAACGCCGCCGATCACGGCGGCTGCGCCGGCGTAGAACCACCATTTCTTGTAGATCGGCTTCGATTCCGTCGCCGCCGTCGTGGATGGCGTCGCCGCGTTGGCCGGCGCGGAAGCGGCCGGCGGCGCATCCGTGGTCGCGATCGCCGGCGACTTGATCGTGCGCGCCGCGTAATCGGTGCGCGCCTGGGCGTACACGTCGACCACTTCGGGCTTGAACACGGCGGCGTCCGGTCCCGCGTACGACGGGTCCGTCGCAATCAGTTTCGCGAATACATCCTTGCCCGCCTGCGGCGATCCGGCGAGCACATGCGACGCGGCGAGAAACTCGTTCGCGTGCACCGCCACCTCGCCTTTCACATCGATGCGCGCCAGGAAGGTCTGCAACGCGTCGATCGACTCCGTGTACTTGCCGCGGAAGTAGTACTTGTATTCGATCTGCTTGAGATCGTCGGCCGGATCACCGGCACGCGCTGTCACGGCAAGTCCCGACATCATCATGAAGATGCACACCAGCGCGGTCGCTTTTCGAAGCCAATGAGTCATGGGGTTCCTCGCAATCATTCGTCGCTCACGACGGGCTCTGCGCCCACCTCGTACTCGATGACGGTTTCTTTTTCGGGGCGAATGGTCACCGTGATTTCCTTGCTCTGCGTGTCTTCGCTCATGCGGCACGACACGCGGTGCTCGCCCGCGGCCAACGGAGCTCTCTCGAACGGCGGCTGGTGCGGAAACAGCTTGCCGTCGATCCACACATCTCCCACACCACCCAGGAAGTAGACTGACAACGAGCCTTGCTCGACAATCACCGTGCGAGCCGGCTTCGTCGCTGTGTCATGTTTGGGTGCGCCAGCGACTGGCGGCGGAGTCACCTGCCTGGTCGCAGACACGTGTTTCTCGGGGGCCGGTCCCGCCGGCGTGTTCTCGGTCAGCGGCGTCAAGCCGTTGTCCGACGACGAGGCGACCATCGTGGGTTTCGTCGCCGGGTTGTCCGCGCCGGACGGCTTCGTTGCCACGGCCGTCGAGTCGTGCGGGGGCACCAGCGCCTGGCCTTGCAATGGAGGCGCGACGCTGTGGGTCTTGAGCGCCGCCGTCTGTTGCGGCTCGCCGGTGGTTGTGTGCGAGCGCGAGAACCAGAATGTTCCCCCCGCCATCAGCACCAGGGCTGCCGCGATGCCGGCTATCCACGCGGGCTTCCGTCGCGATGCCGTCCTGGGCGTCGCCCGGGCGCCCCGTGCCGAACCGGCCATGGCGGCGGCGGCCGTGACGGGCGTCACAATGTCCATCGTCACCGTGCGCTCGCCATCGTCTTTCTGACCGTGCAGCTTGTCGAGATTGGCGAGCGCGCGCTCGTGCGACGGATCGAGGAAGAGCACGCGGCGATATTCGAGCACCGCGTCGTCGAGGTGCGAGCGTCCCTTCTGCATGAAGAACGCACCGCGCGAAAGACACTCGGTGATTGTCTTCTCGGCAAAGGCCGCGTCGTAGCGCTCGGGATCTTTCACGTATGCCGCGAGCTGGCGCCGGTCGCGCGCAATCTGGCTCTTCTCCATCGCCGCTTCGAGATCGATGACGAGCGCGGCCGCGCTCCGGTAGCGCTCCGATTCATCCTTCTGGAGGCAGCGCGCGACCACGGCTTCGAGCTCGGGCGAGATGAGCGGGTTCACCATTCCCACGTCGGTGGGATCGAAGGTTTGAATCTTCTCGAGCACGTCGGAGTACGACTGCCCTTCGAACGGCTTGCGACGGCCGAGGAGCTCGTACGCCACCACGCCGAAGGAGAAGATGTCGCTCGCGGGCCCGATGGGCCGGCCAGCGGCCTGCTCGGGTGACATGTACGCGGGTGTTCCCACGACCTTCCCATGCTGCGTGATCATCGTCGCCGAATCGGTTTTTCGCGCGAGACCAAAGTCAGCGATCTTGATGGCACCGGTGTTGGTGACGATGATGTTGGCGGGCTTCACGTCGCGGTGCACGATGTCGAGCGCATGCGCCGCTTCGAGGCCGTAAGCCACTTCGAGCAGAATGCGGATGGAGATTTCCGGCGGAAGACCGGGACGCTCTTTCATGAGCTGCTCGAGCGTCCGCCCGTCGTAGTACTCCATCACGATGTAAAAAGATCCATCGCTCTCGCCGAAATCGATGATGTTGACGATGTTCTCGTGCTGAATGCTGGCGGCTGCCTTGGCTTCGCGCTGGAAGCGTTCGATGTAGCTTTCGTCGGTGGCGAGATAGGGAAAAAGCAGCTTGATGGCGACGATCTTGTCGATCGATACCTTGCGGGCGCGATAGACGGCGGCCATGCCGCCGACCCCGATTTGCTCGAGTTCGTCGTAACCTTCGATCGCGACCTTGATTGCCATTTGCGAGTCCTGCCCGAAAGTGCCACATGCGGCGCCGGGGCGTACCGGCACCGCCTTTGTTTGCAACGACTTGTAAGTCGGCTCCAGGAGCCAACCGCGTTTTGCAAGTCCCAGGCCATCGCGAGCAATTCCCAGTTGTGGTAATCCGCAGCCCGTTGTTATAAGACGCATCTAGCCGCTGCAGTTTCTGCAGGGCAAAGAACGGAGTACTACATGAGGACGATGCTTCGAGGTGTGGCGGTTGCGGTGGTCGCTGTGTGCGCGCTGGCGGGCGCTGCCCATGCGCAGGTGTTCTATTCGTTTCCGGGTGCCAAACCGGTGAGCGACGCGTCACCGTCGCTCGGGCTTGTCGCCGGCTTCGGTGACAACGTCGTGCGCCTGGGTGGCTTCGGGCGCTTCAACCTGTCGTCAAAGGCCGATCTGGGGCTGGAAGCCATGTTCAACAACGTGAAAGGCGAAGGCACGACGGATGACACGGGCTACGGCGGCGGGGGTGTCGACGGCAAGTACCAGTTCTATTCGGCGCATCCGGACATGCAGATCGATATCGCGGCCAACGCGGGCGTCGGTGTTCTCGCGCGCTCGAGCTACTACAACATCCATGTGCCCTTCGGCGCTCTGGCGAGCCACGACTTCACGCTGAAAGACGGCCGGCTCATCGTGCCGTACGCAGGTCTCTATTTCATCTACGACTTTGTCCATATCGACGTGCCGGCGCCGGCCGACAATTCCGACAGCAAATTCGACACCGAGCTGCGCATCGGCGCGAGCGCCGAGATCGTGAAAAAAGGAAGTCTCTTTGCCGCGCTGCACGCGGGCAATGGTACGATGTTCTTTATTGGATTCAACGCCGGGCTCTAGGCCCGGGGGCAGGATCGAAATGAAATTTGTGTGGAGCTAGAGAAAGCCTGATTAGAGGTCGCGGACGGTAATCACCTGCACGGTGATGTTGTCGCGGCCGCCCTGCTCGTTCGCCATGTGGACGAGCGTCTTGCACGCCGCCTCCGGCGCATGCGTGGCCAGCACCACGGAAATGTCGATGTCGGAGAGATAGGCGGTCAATCCGTCCGAGCAGAGTAGAAACGTGTCGCCGCGCTGGAGCTCGACGCTCTCGGGCGTTTCGGCGGCCACGTCGGCCTGCGCACCCAGTGAGCGCGTGATCACGTTGCGCTTGGGATGGGTGCGTGCATCTTCGTCGGAGATGATGCCCGAGCGCACCATCTCGCCCACGATGGAGTGGTCGCTCGTCACCTGCTGGATCTTCCCTCCGCGCAGCAGATAGCAGCGCGAATCCCCGACATGCGCGAAATACGCGCGCCCGTGCAGCATGGCGATCGCGGTGCACGTCGTTCCCATGCCGAAGAGTGTCGAATCGGCCACCGCTTCCTGCAAGATGGTCTGGTTGGCTTCGTGGAAGGCACGCGCGAGCGCCTTGGCGCGATCCTCGCCGGCCTCCGTCGCATAGAAGGCAAGGATGCTGCGAACCGCGATGCGGCTTGCAATCTCGCCGCCGCGATGGCCACCCATGCCGTCCGCCACGACAAAGACGACGCCCCGCTCCTCGACCTCCGCGGTCGTTTCGGGAACGAACTGACCGTACGCGTCCTCGTTGTTGAGACGGACGCGACCGCGGTCACTGAGCGATGCAAAGTCGATGGCCAACATGGGTTCTGGTCGAAAGGCTCCCAAGCCTAATGGCAAGGCCGGGTGCGCGTCAACGAGCACGCAAAGGTACTCTTGCTTAAACAGTGCCAGAGCCCCGGCCATCCGCGCGTCTTGGCACGCTTTACGCTCCTTTAGCGGCAATCTTTGACCCATCTATTACGGGCGACGGAGGAGACGCATGAACCCGGTCACAGAGCTTGAGACGGCGCGCATCGACGAATTGCTGGGCGCATTCCGCGACCTGCAGGGGCAATTCGACATGGTGCGCGAACGCCTGCGCCGGGCCGAGGAGCACCGCAACACGGTGCCGCGCCGCATCTACGACCGCGTCCGCTCCGACTATGACCGCGAGCTCGACGCGATCCGCGCCAAGCTGAGCCCGCTGCGCGACGAGCTCGATCGTGTCCACGAAACGCTCGAGGCACTTGTCGAAGAGGCCCTCGCCGCCACGCACGCGCTGGAAGAAGAGCTGGCCGAAGCCGAGTTCCGCCATCGGATCGGCGAGTTCCACCCGGGCGCGTTCGACGAAATGCGCGGGGCACTCGATGCGCGCGCCAGCGAAGCGCGCACCCGGCAGGCCAACCTGCAGTCCGCACTCGACGCCATCGCCGCGACACGAAATACGGGAGTGCCAGTGACCGGCCAGGCCGCTCCGCAGGAGTTGGAAGAAGCTCCCGCGCCTGATCCGGCACCCGAGCACGATGACGCGGCGGCCGCGGATCTCACCACGCCCGCCGCGACCACAACGCTGGACATGTATTCCACCGATGAGGATTTCTCGTCGCTCATCGTCGACGAGCCGCCCTCGCTGCAGCGCACGTACGAGATGTCGTCGCCTGTCGCGAGTGCCACTCCGGTGCACGAGCCGATCGACGAGCCCCTCGAAGAAGACAACCTGGCTGACGAGAGCAGCGCTGTTGAAGAAGCCCGCGTTGAGCCCGTGGTCGCCCCGGTGGCACCGTCACCGCACATGGAAAGCCTGGAGGATCCGCAAGTCGTCGCGGCTCCGCCCTCACCGCGTCATGAAAACTTCGAGAATCCACATGCCTGGGTGAGCGAAATGGGTGCGGACAAATCGCGACCGGAGCGCCGCGTCCGCTTGAGCGCGCCTTCCGCGCCACGGCCCGTGCCTCCCCCCGCGCCTCCCAGGGACGAGTTCGACACGGCGCTGGCATCACTCGAGCCTCCCGTCACCACGGCGGCTCCGGCTCCGGCAGCGCCACCTCAGGCGTCGCTCCCCAGCCTGGTGTTCGTTTCCGGTCCCCATACCGGCCAGGCCATCGCACTCCTGCCCACCACCCTCACCATCGGCCGTGAGCACGACAACAACGTCGAGATCAAGGACCCCGATGTGGCGCGTTACCACGCACGCATCCTCCGCGAACGCGATACGTTCGTGGTGGAAGACCTCAACAGCTCGACGGGAACGTGGGTGAACGGAGAGCGCAAGAACCGCGCGGTGCTCTCACACGGTGATGTGGTTCGCGTGGGACAGACGGAGCTGGCTCTGGATTACGAGTGGACGACCGATTCTCGTTAGATCTTCTCGACGGTCGAAAGCTCTACCCAGCCTGACAAATCGCCTGGCAAATCCACGCGCACCCAGCCTTCGCGACCGTCGCGCACGGACACGATGGTGCCTTCGTGAATCTTGAACTGGATGGTGGAATCCTTGCTGGGCCCGCTGAACACGGGGACTTCTTCACTGAGCACGACACTGCGCGTGTGCACCCGGCTCTCATGAACCTTCGCGTAGGCCGATCCCGCGAATACCAGCGCGAGCACGGCACTCGTCGCCATGCCGAGCAGCACGTCGCCCGCCATGCCGAGGCCAAAGAGACGCCCCGGTGAGACCCACGACGCAATCCTGTAGAGCGATCGGACGATATGCGAGCGGCGGAAGATGAGACACAACGCCGCCAACGTGAAGAGCGCGTAGAACACGCACGCCACCGCCACTGATTCCCCGGCCGAGAGCTTCCGGTGCCAGCCCATGAGAGCGCCGCGCACGCCACCGTGCGCCTGGACGAGCTGCTGGTCGCGCAGCATGGCGCGAACCACGGCGAGGTTGGCGCGAATGTCATCGTTGCGCGGGTCGAGCGCGAGCGCGCGCTCGTACCAGAGCACCGCGTGACCCATGTCTGTCAATTTGAAGTAGGCGTTGCCGAGGTTGTAGTAGAGATCACGGTGCACGATGCCTGCATTGGTGACTTCCATGTAGCGATCAATGGCGGCGTGGTAGTCGCCCGCTTCGTACGCCGCATTGCCCGACGCAAACGACTGCGCGAAGGAAGACGCGATAGTACTTTCGGACGCAAACGCTCGCACCGCCACCATCGAAGCAAGCAGCAGCAAAGCAAGCAAACCGGCGCGTCTCATGCAGTTGCCTTTTCGATTGCGGCCAGTGAATCGCGCATGGTCGTGATCAGCGCGCGGCCTTGCGTTGCGTCCGCTGACGCGGCCGCATATCTCGCCATGTCGCAGGCGGCAATCACGCGGCGCGTCTCTTCGATACGGGCCGCTTCCACGCCGTTGCTCTCCAGCCACGACGCGATGGTCTCGTTGGAAAGACTGGCGGCGGGCACGTTGGCGCGGTCGGCGAAGTATCCGTATACCGCGGCGTGCATGGAGGCAAACCCCGCCTCGGCTTTGCCGGCACGGAAGGCGCCGTCGGCTTCCATGAGACGGCGCTCGGCGTCACGCAAGGC
>DATEHD010000205.1:0-4652 GCA_035279765.1 Candidatus Krumholzibacteriia bacterium
AGAAAAAGGCGCGCGTGCAACCCACGCGCGCCTTTGTACAGACTATCTCTCAATTATCGCACACCGTGTATCGCGTACCGTGAGCCCAGATGCAAGGCGCGCCGACGACGGCATACCCATGCGGAGCGTATGCCGAGGAGGCGCAACGCCGCAGATGGGCGCACGGTCAGCGATACAGAGCTTTGACCTTGCCCCACGTGGTTGGCTGCGTAGCAACCGGCGTATAGCGAGCCACGATGCGGAAAGCAGGCGTTCCGGTGAAGCGGCCGTCGCCGTCCTTGTCCGAAAACGCCACGATCTCCATCGCACTCGCACCCGTCCACGACACGTGGTGCACGCGCGTGTTCGAGTAGAAACCACCCTGCACGATCGTGTTCACGTCGAGTGGTGCCAGCGGAATGGAGAGACGATCCGACGGTCGGCCATCCACGGTGAGTCCCGTAACCGTCGACGATCCGTACGGCCAGAAGCGCACGTAGAGATTGCCGATCGTGTACGGCTGCGAACCGAATCCATCCACAATGAGATCGAAATCATCATTGTAGGTGACGAACTCGCTCGTGCCGCCTGTCGTCGGCTCGAAACCGACAAGCTGCGGCGCGCCGTACACTTCGTACGGAATGCGGCCGTCGACCCGGTCCCACAGCATGTAGTTCCCGACTGCGTATTTCGCGTTAAACCGCGACGTATCGCCGCTGCCGACGATTTCGTAGCGGCTCGTGTCGTAACGAAACACGGTCGGAACGCTGGGATAAATGAGATAGGAAGGCTCTGCGAATGCAGCGCCGGCCTGGACGAGGCCCAGGCAAAGGGCGAGCACGATGCCCTTTTTCGTGCTCAACATATAGGATACCTCCGCGCGGTACTCATGAACCTGTTTTCCCCGAGTCCGCAGCGCATTTACCAGCCGGGATGGTGTCGTCGCCACGACAGCGCATCGACGTTCTCTGGGTCGTGCAATCTCTTACAGCAACCTAACTCGCTGGAAGATTGTAGCATAGATCGCAGGTGGATGTAAAGTAGCCACTTCCCGTCCGCCTGTCCGCCGGCGCCGCTCGCTATTCCTTAGCTGTTGCGAGACAAGGAGTTAGCCACGCGTGCTGGCGCCCGCGCGTTCCCGCTTTGTTGTTCGTCGTCCGGCACGGCCGGTGCTACACTCTCCCGCAGCAAAGTCAGTGTGGGAGATACTGAGGAGGTTCGGCCATGCGCCGGGTTGTCGGTCTCGTGATGGTCATAGCGGCTCTGTGTGCCACCCTTTCGGGGTGCGGCAAGAAGGCACAGCAGGCCGCCCAGAATGCTCCCGCTGATTCAACGCTCGCCGCGGCCACGCCGCGCGACGGCGGCACCGTGATCCGCCGGCTCGACTCCGAGTGCAAGACGCTGAACTGGGTTCTGTATACGACGGCGTATGAGCTCTTCGTACTGCGCCACCTCTACGATCCCATTATCGACTATGACGTCAACGGCAACCTCGTGCCTGTCCTGGCGGCCGAGCTTCCGAGAGTCAGCCCCGACCATTTGCGCATCACGGTGAAGCTTCGCTCCGATGCGCACTGGTCGGACGGTGTGCCCATCACGGCGAAGGACGTCGCGTTCACGCTCGACAAGGTGCGCGATCCCAAGATTCCCGCCATCAACAAGTCGCCGTACTTTGAAAAACTCGACCACCTGGAAGTGAACGACGAGCACACCGTGACCTTCGTGTGGAAGGAAGCGTTTGCCCCCGCGATCTATGCCATCACGCAGCTGTGGCCGATTCCGGAACACGTGTACGGCCAGGGAGATTTTCTAACCAACCCTGCCAACCGCAAGCCCGTCGGCAGCGGTCCGTTCAAGCTGGATGAGTGGGTGTCGTCGCAGTACATCTCGCTCGTGCGCGATCCCAACTACTGGGGCGAGAAGGCGCACCTCGACCGCATCATCTTCAAAGTGGTCGAAGACGACGCCGTCGCTCTCAACATGTTGAAGGCGGGCGAGCTCGACGAGATGCGCGCCACGCAGGGACAGTGGGAAAAGCAGATGGACGATCCCGATTTCAAGGCGCACTTCCGCAAGGTCGACTACTACTTCCCCGGCTACAACTTCGTGGCGTGGAACTGCCGCAGCGTTTGGTTCTCCGACAAGCGTGTGCGCAAGGCGATGACGCTGCTCTTCGACCGCGAGAGCGTGAACACCAAGATCTATTCCGGCTACGCGCGTCTCGTGAGCGGGCCGTTCTACATCAATTCGTGGGCATACGACAAGACGGTGAAGCCGCTGCCGTTCGATCCGCCCGCTGCGAAGCAGCTTCTCGCCGAAGCCGGCTGGAAAGACAGCGACCACGACGGGATCCTGGACAGGAACGGCAAGAAGTTCGAGTTCGAGCTCAATGTGATCGCGGGCAGCGCGCCCGCCGCGCAATTCTCTCAGCTCCTGCAGGAGGAATGCGGCAAGGCCGGCATCCGCATCAACATCCGCTCTTTGGAAGGCTCGAGCTTCTTCGATCGCATCGACAAGGGCGACTTCAACGCCGCGATGCTGGGATGGCGCCTCGACTTCGATCCGGACTGCTTCGACACGTTCCATTCGTCGATGACGCCGCCCAAGGGCCTGAACCACAACTTCTACAGCAACCCGCAGGTGGACAGCCTGCTCGTCCTGGGCCGCGCCGAATTCGACGAGAACAAGCGCGCGGCGATCTACCACCGCGTGCACCAGTTGATCGCCGAGGATCAGCCGTACACGTTCGTCAACGCCGTCCCGGACAAGCGCCCCATCGCGCGCAAGATCCAGGGCATCGGCATCTCGCCGATGGGGCCGTACGATTTCTGGCCCGGTGCCAACTACTGGTGGATCGACGAGTCGGACAGCCGGGTGGCCGCGAAACCCTAGCGCCGCGATGCTCAATTACACGATCCGGCGTCTGCTGCTGCTGATCCCCACGCTGTTCGGCATCACGGTCGTCACGTTCGTCATCGTCAACCTGGCACCCGGGGATCCGGTCTCGCTCATCAATCGCGGCGAAATGGACGCGCGCATCTCTCCCGCGGCGTACCACGAAATGCTCCACCTGTACGGGCTGGATGAGCCGCTCCACGTCCGCTACTTCACCTGGGTCAAGCGCGTGGCCACGCTCGATTTCGGCACGTCGTTTCTCGACCACCGCCCGGTAACGGAAAAGATCATCGAGCGTCTGCCGGCAACGCTCACTCTCAACATATGGTCGCTCCTGATCGCGCTCGTCCTCGCAGTTCCGCTCGGGCTTTACTCGGCGGTGCGACAACACTCGCGCTTCGACAAGCTCGGCGGTACGGTGCTCTATCTACTGTATTCGCTGCCCGAGTTCTGGGTGGCGCTCCTGCTCATCATGTTCTTCGGCGTGAAGCTCAAGCTGCTTCCGATCAACGGCATTCAGTCCATGGACGCCCGCCAGCTCGGCTTTTTCGGTTACTGGTGGGATCGCGCGGTGCACATGATCCTGCCGGTCTTCTGTCTTACGTATGGTGAGCTCGCATTTCTGTCCCGCTTCGTGCGCGGGTCATCGCTCGAAATCATCCGGCAGGACTACATCCGCACTGCACGCGCCAAGGGACTCGACGAGACGCGCATCGTGTACACGCACGTGTTTCGCAACACGCTGATCCCGGTGCTCACATTGCTCGGCCTCCTCCTTCCCACGCTGATCAGCGGCAGCATCATCCTGGAATCGATCTTCTCGTGGCCGGGCGTGGGAAATCTTTTTTTCAACTCCGTGCTCGCGCGTGACTACCCGGTCGTCATGGGACTCAGCACCATCACCGCCGTCGTCGTCCTGCTCAGCACGCTGCTGGCCGACCTGCTCTATGCGTGGGCGGATCCGCGGGTGACGTACCGATGAACGAATTTGCGCAGGCAAACAACGACGAACCTTCCGCCACCGGGTCGGCGGAATCCGCGCACAGCCGCAGCTTCGCGCGCATCGTATGGAAGCGGATGCGCCGCGACTACTATGCGATGGCGGGACTCTTCGTCATTGCCTTTCTGTTTGCGGCGTCGTGGCTCGCACCCATCATCGCCAACAACAAACCCATCGTCATGAGCTGGGAGGGCCGCACGCTGTTCCCCGCCGTCGCCGAGATGGTGCCGTTCAAATTCTTCGTGAAGTATCACCAGCTTGCGACGCTCGACTTCGAGCACCTCAAGCACGACGAATCGGTGGCGCTGGTGATGCCGCCGTGTCCGTACTCGCCGATCGCCACGTCGCTCGACCACCGGCTCGAACGACCGAACCGGAGCCACTGGATGGGCACCGACGAGCTGGGCCGCGACGTGTTTGCGCGGATTCTCTACGGCACCGGTATTTCGCTCAAGGTGGGACTGGTGGCGACGGGAATTTCTCTGGTGATCGGATTGTTCATCGGCGCGCTCGCGGGCTACTACGGGGGCATCGCCGATATTTTGCTCTCGCGGTTGATCGAGATCGTGATCTGCTTTCCGTTCCTGTTCCTGATTCTGGCGGTGATCGCATTCCTGCCGCCCAGCATCTACAACATCATGATCGTGATCGGCATCACGCGCTGGACAGACATTGCGCGCTATGCGCGCGCGGAGTTCGTGCGGCTGAAGGCACACGAGTTCACCGAAGCGGCGCGCGCGCTGGGCGCCGGCGACCGCACCATCATTTTCCGCCACAT
>DATEHD010000206.1:0-2748 GCA_035279765.1 Candidatus Krumholzibacteriia bacterium
GCAGCCGTTGCGCCTTCGCTCGTCTCCATTTCGACGAACGCGAAGCCACGGGGACGACCCGTCTCGCGATCCATGATCATCGAAACCGACGCGACCGGGCCCACCTGGGCGAACAGGTCGCGCAGATCGTCTTCCGTGGTGGCGAAATTCAGGTTACCGACATAAAGCTTACGATTCATTGCAGAATTCCTTTCAAACTGTGGATATACCACGAACTTGACGCATTGCGGCGTCTTCAACTAACGAGCGCTCAAACTCAAACTGGGGTCGCTAACCTGACGAAGATGCGAGGCGGCGATACGGTTCTGGCTGAACGCAGACTAAAACTGACAGCAACGAGACTACACGAAGCACCTACACGTGTCAACTGCGGAATTTCACCGAGCCTCGCGCGTGATCAGTACGTGCTCCAGCGCGAGTCGACAAGACGAAGAATTTCGTCGGGCATCGACACCGCGTCGGGGTATCCCGGCTTCCACGTGGCGTCGATTCCCATGACACCTTCGTACAGCGGCTGCACGCCGCGCATTTCACTCTTCGTGAACATGAGATCGCGCGCGGGATCGAAGCGCGTGAAGATGCCCCAGATCACATCAACGTCGTCGTCGATGTTGACGTCCGGGCTGACCACGGCAATGAGCTTCAAGCGCGACGTGTGCGGAGACTGCACCAGCGGCTCGAGAATCTTGCGTCCGATGTCGGTCTCTATGCGCTCCGCCTGCACAATCAGCAATGTATCTTCCCAAACACGCGCAGCCCTGACGTACGGTGCAAGATCTCTTGCGTTGCGTGTGAAAGCGGGTCCGGGTTCCGTGTCGGGTTCCAGATTGCGCGCTGTCGCGCGCGACTCGCCGCCCGAGTACTGCGCGCGGCTCCCCGTGGCATCGAGGATGATGCGGCTTCCGTGGTGCATCTTGAAGCTTGTGAAGTCGAGCGTGTCGAGCGGGGCGCGGGAGATCAGGTGGAAATTTTCTCGTGGGTCGAAGTTGACACGTATTGCACGTAGCACGCTGCGGAATAACCGCGCGTCAACCGCGTCGTCCACCATGATAAGGACCTTGGACAATCCGAGTTGTCCTTCGCCAAGAAGGCCCAGCGCGGTTCGTATTGGCTCGCGCGTATATCTTCCTTCCACCGATGCCACGAGCAGGTTGTGGAAGCCGGCTTCATAATACGCCCACACGTCGCGCACCTCGGGTCGCATGAGACGAAGCAGCGGCCCCAAAATCATCTGCGACGCGTCGCCCATGTAGCGGTCTTCCTGCGGCGGCTTCCCCACCACCGCGGCCGGGTAGATGGGCTGATGGCGCCGCGTGATCGCGTTCACGTGGAACACCGGGAAATCCGCCACATCGCAGTAATGACCGAAGTGATCGCCGAAGGGCCCTTCGGCGCGGCGTTCGTGCGGCGCCACCACGCCTTCCAGCACGAACTCCGCGTCGGCGGGAACGTCGAGCGGAATCGTGCGTGCGGGGACCAGGCGCGTGCGCCGCGCGGAAAGAATTCCCGCGAACGCAATCTCCTCCAGCGCTTCCGGCAGCGGAAAAATTCCGGCGAGCATCAGCGCGGGATCGGCACCCAGCGCCACCGCCACGGGCAGCGCACTTCCCTGCTGCTCGGCGATGTGGTAGTGGAAGCCGCCGCCCTTGTGGATCTGCCAGTGCATCCCCGTCGTCGCGCGGTCGAAGACCTGCATGCGATAGATGCCGACGTTGGTCTTGTGTGTGCGCGGATGCTGCGACACCACCAGCGGAAAGGTGATGAAGCGCCCGCCGTCTTTGGGCCAGCACGTGATGACAGGCAGTTGGTCGAGATTGGGGGCGGAGTCGGTGACGTCCTGCGCCGGCGCGTGCGTCACGCGCCGCGGACGAAAAGCGATCAGGCGCGGGAAAAAATCCTGAGCGTTCCACAGCGCTTGCGGCGTCGGCGGGTTGAGCTCTTCGGCAAAGCGGAGGATGCGCTCGCCCAGCGCTTCGGGGTGCATGCCCAGCGCACGCTCGATGCGCTTGAACGTGCCGAACATGTTGATGGCGAGCGGATACGGCGAGCCCTTCACGCGCTCGAAGAGGAGCGCGGGCCCTCCTTCGCGCACGGAGCGCTGCGCGATCTCCGCGATCTCGAAGCGCGGGTCCACTTCGGCGCGGACGCGCTTGAGCTCGCGATGAACCTCGAGGTCGACCAGGAATGAACGTAAACCGAAGGGCGGCATACCCGCACCACTGTAGCAGACGCGTTGCGGATTGCGATACGCCTGCCCTCGCGCCGGGGACGGGCAACCCCTGCCGTGCCGCGCGTTACCCGGTAATGCCGGACGATACTTCATGTGAACCGATTCTCTCTCCACCATGCCGTGGCCCCGCGTTTGCAATTGCGGGATGTCCCAACGGTCACGGGATCAGAACCGATGGCGAATCGCGGACGTCGATTCCCCGTCGTGTCCCATAATGGAGGTTCATTGAAATGAAGAAGTCTTTGTTACTGACGGCGGTTGTCTGCGCCGTCGTCATGATGGGTACGAGCGCGTTTGCGGCGGGTCCGCTGCGCTCGGTGGGCGTCGAGGCGGGCTATGTGAGCCCGGACCTGAGCGGCGTCGAAAATGCCAACGGCACGTGGATCGCCGGCATGTACGCGGACTTCGGTCTGCCCATGACGAACTTCTACGTGAACCCGTTCGTCAATTACTGGAACTGGTCGGACAACACGGCCGGCTCCGACGCCACGCTGCGTGACTGGAACCTGGGTGCCAAC
>DATEHD010000207.1:0-9928 GCA_035279765.1 Candidatus Krumholzibacteriia bacterium
GCTTCTTCGTCTCCGGCAGCGCGCCGTTGGCGCGCAACATCATCGAGTTCTTTCACGCCGCCGGCCTTCCCATCCTGGAGGGCTACGGCCTCACCGAGACCGCGCCGGTGGTCACGGTGAACACGTTCCAGCACACGCGGCTCGGCACCGTGGGCCGCCCGCTCCAGGGCGAGGAAGTACGCATCGCCGCCGACGGCGAGATCCTGGTGCGCGGCGACAACGTGATGCAGGGTTATTTCAAGAAGGCAGATGAGACGGCGGCTGCCATCGTCGACGGATGGTTTCACACCGGTGATATTGGCGAGCTCGACAAAGACGGCTATCTCATGATCACCGACCGCAAGAAAGACCTCATCGCCACTGCCGGTGGCAAGAAAATGGCGCCGCAGCCCGTCGAGAACAAGCTGCGAATGAATGCGATGGTGGCGGAAGCGGTGCTGGTGGGAAATCGGCGGCCGTACATCGCCCTGCTCATCATCCCCAATTATGCGCGCCTCGAAGCGTGGGCCGCGAGCGCCGGCGTGAACACCGGCGACCGCAAAGCACTCCTCGCATCACCCGAGGTACACAAACTCTATCAGCAGGTTGTCGACGAAGTGAACGAAACGCTCGCGCAATTCGAGCGCATCAAGTCGTTCACGTTGTTGGAAGCCGAGCTCACCACCGCCAGCGGCGAGCTCACACCCACGCTCAAGGTGCGTCGCAAGATCGTGGAAGAGAAATTCAAAGACCAGATCGACGCCATGTACCGCCCGCGCGGCGCCTGATCAGAACCGCCAGCTCACCCCCGAATAAACCTGGTTGTAGCTTTCGTCGTCGCCGCTATTGTGCTCGCCGGAAAGATTGAGGTAGATGCTGCTCCCGAGATCGAGGTCCATATCGGCGCCAAACCACGACGTATCGGAATCGTTCATCGCGGGCAGCTTGCTGTGGTCGCTGCGCACGCCGCCGAAGAGCTCGAGCATCAACCCGGCGCCGAGCGACGATGCCACACCGCCGCTGTGCAGCCATCCGTCGCTGGCGTCGTTGTCGTAGTATGTCGAACGCAGGTGGAAGTCGAGCTGCGCGGGCGTGACGTGATTCGCCGCGGCGAGGCCCGTGTACGTATTCGCGCTCCCCGAGCTCCCGCCCGTGTTGGCACGCGTCGAAAATCCCACGCGATACCGCTTCGCGAAACCCACTCCCATGCCGCCCCATACACCCTGCCGGTAGGTGTCGTCGAACTGTGTCTCGGCGCGATAGAGGCGGATGTTTCTACGGTTGTCGTAGCCCGCGTCCAGGTCCAGGGCGTGGGACGCGCGCCAGCGCGCGCTCGCGAAGGTATTGGTGAACGTCACCGCGCTCTCGCCCGCGTCACGCTTCCAGCCGCGATTCACATCGACGTCCTGCTGGACCTCGAGCGATGCACGCGACGACACCGCGCGTCCGAGGAAGGCCACGTACTCGCGGTTGACGTGTGCCTGCTGGTACGAGCCGATAGCAGCGGTCACCATTTCCCAGCGCGTGGCAGCGCCGGGCGCCGTGCGCAGCCGCGCGTACACACCATATTCCGCGATGTCGGTGCTGAATCCGTAGTCGACAGGCTCCGGCTGCGTGCCCGCGAACGCGCCCAGTCCCCACACCGGTTTCTCGTAGGCAAGCTCCGCGCCGTCAAAAGTACTGATGCTCGCCAGCGCATTCGAGAATTGACGCCCGAGAGTCAGGTGATAGCGATCACCGGCGGAGCGCCAGCGCGTATTGAGCCGGTACACTCGCGCCTGTCCGTCGTTGAACTCGCGCCCGTCCGCCACGGTCTGCACGGTATGCCGCGCGCGCACGTCGACCTGGAGGTCGAATGCGGATCCGCCCACGCGATCGCCGTCGACGCGTATGTCCGCCGAGGGTTCCTTCACGTTACCGCCGAAGCCGCCCTGGTCGAAGAGGCCGAGATAACGGACGCCAATGCGCCCGCGCAGGCCGTTGCGCCGCGCCCACGATTCGCCCTCGTTGGAGACCGCGGGGGCAAGCGCGCCCGTTTCCGGCGCCGCCACCGCGGGAGCCGCTGATGGCGGCGTCTCACCGACAGTCCCGGCGGTGAAACGAACCACATCTCCCACCGCGAGCGCGGCGGTCACCGACTCGATGGTGCATGCCGCGCGATGCGATGACGCATCCGTGACACGCAGCACGGCGATCACCGTTCCCGCGCGCACCACCTCCACCTTGTCTCCCGGGTGGAGGCCATCGTCGATGCCGGCATCCACGTACGCCGTCGCACTGGTCAGGTACGTCACCACGTGCGGGGCCGACGACGCACGCGCCGCCGCGAGCACCAGGGCGAGCAGAAAGACGACCCGGACGAGACGCGTCATCCTGCCCTTCCCGTCGGATGACAGCTGTAGCACGCACCCGAGGTGTACGAGTAACCGCTCCGGCCCTGGTGCTGGTTGTCGGTCTCCGTCTTGTTGCTATGGGCATGACACGACAGGCAGTTGAAGTCGACGTAGCTCGCCGCGTTGTCGTGGCAGTCGCTGCACTTCGACCAGCGTCCCGCGTGGGTTCCGGTGTAGATCGGGAACGCGGCGTGACTGAAGGTGGCGCCGCTCCACCGTGTCGTGTTGTGGCACTGCGTGCAGTTGATCGGGAACGCAGCCGCCACGTGGTTGGGGTCCGTCGTTCCGTTGTAGTCGTTACGGTGGCACGATACGCAATCGGGCGAGAGCCCCGTGAATGTCCCGCCCGCATGGCAGCGATTGCACTGGAGCGCCTTGTGCGCGCCCGTCAGCGCGAAGCCGGTGGAGTTGTGGTCGAAATGCGCGCGCGACCACGCCACCTGGTCGTGGCACTGCGTGCAGTCCGTCGAAAAGCCGTTCGTGGCGTGCGCGGGACTTGTCGTCTTCTGGAAGTCGGCCTCGTGGCACGCGTAGCAGTCCGTCGGCGTATTGACGTAGGTGTATGCGTCCGGTGCGGCGAGCTTGTGGCACATCTCGCAGTCGAGCGATACGTGCGCTCCTTGCAACGGGAAGCGTGTCGCACGATGCAGCCGGATGTGGTCGTTGCGGTCGACGAAGCTGCGCGTGCCGTGGCAGCGCGCGCAGTCCGTTCCCAGCTCGCCGTTGTGGACGTCGGCGTGGCAGTCGTTACACGCCTTCGACGTCATCGAGAAGTCCAGACTCTTGTGGCACTGCGTACAATTGATGCCGGCGTGCGCGCCCGCCAGTTGCAGGAAGCGCGAGTGATCGAACTTCTTGCTGATTTGGACAGGCTTCCAGCCCTTCGCACTGTGGCAGAGGGAACAGTCTTCCTTGTAATCGCCGTGCGGGTTCGCGACCGGCGGGCTCTGCGCCCGTGCAGCGGATGCGGCTCCGCCTGCGGCCAGCACGGCCGCCATTGCAACCAACAGCAGGTATCGGAGCCGCATTCTCGATCACCCTTTCAGGACGCCGTCGCTCGCGTGACAGTCCACGCATTTCGACGGAACCGGCCGGTATACCACGATGCGCTTTCCGTTCGTCGTGGCCACGGGGTGGCACCTCCCGCACGCGACCCTGGCATGGGCTCCGTCGAGCTTGAAACCCGCCATCTTCGAGTGATCGAAACGGCTCGCGGGTTTGAAGTGCTCGACGTCATGGCATACGTCGCAGGCGCCGCCGTCTTTGCGCGCGTCGAACTGGTTGCCATGCGGGCTCTGGTGGCAATCGCGGCAATTCTGTCCCGCGATCGTGAATGGCAACGGGCGCGTTTTCTTCAGAGCACTGCCGTTCGCACCGGGAGCCGCCGCCAGCTCCTGGTGGCATGCGAAACACGGCGTGGCGCGGTGCGCACCTGCCAGCTTGAAGCGGGCGCCGTCGTGCGCTGCGTCGTCCATCGTCGATGGTTTGAACGACTGCATGGTGTGACATGCAAGACAGTCGTCCTTGCGCGCCCGCTCCCCACCCGGGGAGAAGCGTCCACCATGCGGATCAAAGTGACATTCCACGCAACGATCGTGCGCCGGATGGAACCACACCTTTGCGGTGCCCATCAGCGCTGCGACCTGCCCCGCGCTGCCGGGGGGCGTGCGCCCGTGGCAGTCGCCGCAGGCGACCGCGGCATGCGCTCCCTGCAGTGCATATTTTGTGCGCGCATGCTGCTCCACCGTGAAGATGCTTGGCCTGTACCCGTTGACGGTGTGACATGACGCACAGTCCGTCACTTCCCCCCTCAGCGTCGCCTGGCCGGCGTGTGGATCCTTATGGCAACCGGCGCAGGTCGCAAAAGGCGGTTTCTTGCCCCATGCCGTTTTCTCATCGTGGCACCTGGCGCAAGCCAGCCCGGCATGCCCGCCGCGCAGCGGATAGCGCGTCCGGTCGTGATCGAAGGTGGCCGCGTTCACGACCTTGAACCCCGTCGTCGCGTGACACCTGCTGCACGCGGTTCCGAACGCACCCTTGTGCACGTCCGCGTGGCACGCGACGCACTCGGCGTGCGGCAGCGGTTTGTAGAGCGGCTGCACGCGGCCCTGTGCATCGCGGGCGAGGTCGAGCTGTGGTGCTTCGTGGCACTTCGCGCACGGCACCTTCGCGTGCAGACCGGTGAGCGGGAATGTCGTCCGGGAATGGTCGAAGTTCGTCACCATCTTCCAGCCCTGTTCGGTGTGACAACCCGCGCAGTTGGCGCCCAGCGCACCCTTGTGAAAATCCTCGTGGCACGTGCTGCAATTGCGGTCCATTCCCGCCCACGCCATCTCGCCGCCCTTGTGCTTCAACTGCCCCGCGACGGCGGGCTCCGCGTGTGATGCGACGTGACACTTCTCGCACGCCACGCCGGCGTGTCTGCCCTGCAGAGCGAAGCCCGTGCGCCCGTGGTCGAATTTTTCGGGCGCTTTGTCGGGCCACGCAACCAGCTTGAAGTCCGCCCCTCCGTGATCGGGATGGCAGGCGGCGCACTTGCTCTTCCCTTCGCGGCCGTGGAAGCCCCGCGTGTTGGATACCTCCCACGCGATCTCTCCGTGGCACGCGAGACACTTGCGATCCATCTCGGCCTTCGATGCGCCGTGGCATTGCTGGCATTTCAAGTTGCCCTCGAGCGAAGCATGCGCCCGCGCGAGCGGTCCGGGTGAAACCTGCGCGGTTGCGGTGGAGACGCCGCACATGACCCAGACTGCCAGCGCCGGACCCGCGATCCGCAGGTCCCGCCGCTCACGCACCGGCGCGCGCCTCTTCGCGCAGCGGCACGTCCTTCTTCACGATGCGCACGCCGATCTTCTCGAGGAACGTGTACGGCGGCTCGCCGCCGATACGGACCACCACGATATCGTTCGCGAGCAGGTGGTGCTGTCCGTTCGCCTCGAGCACCACGGCGCTCTCACTGATTTCGCGTACCTCGCTGCCCAATACCACGCGTAACGAGCCGCTGTGCACGGCCTCTTCGAGATGCTGGCGGTTGCGTTCCCTGATCCGGGAGAACGTTGCACCGCGGTAGCTGAGCGTGACCGTGGTGCCGGGCTGGCGAGCGAGTCCGATCGCCGACTCCACCGCGCTGTCGCCGCCACCCACCACCAGCATGCGCATGCCGGCGAACGATTCCATGTCCGCAACATCGTAGATGACCTTGCCGAGCTCTTCGCCCGCCACACCGAGACGGCGCGGAGTGCCGCGACGTCCCATCGCGAGCACGACGCGGCGCGCGCGGAACGTGCGCTCGCTGGTCTCGACCCGGACGGCGCCATCCGCGCGCACGACATTGGTCACGCGATGGCCCGTGCGCACGTCGAGTCCCGTTTTCGCGATGATCGATTCCCAGACCTGCAGCAGCTGCTCCTTGGTTGCATCGGAGACCCACAGGTCACCGTAGAGCGGAACCGACACCGGCTCGGCGAGCAGGAACTTGGCGCGCGGGTACTTGCGGATGGTGTCGGCGAGCGTGCCCTGCTCCAGCACCACGTAGTGGAGTCCACGGTGCAACGCCTCGAGTCCGGCCGAAATCCCCGCCGGTCCGCTCCCCACCACGATGACATCGTAAGGCTCATCCGCGGCCGCACCGCCCACGCCTCTCTTGGATACGCCGAGCTCGTCCGCGATGTGCTCGACGGCAACCTTCGCCTCGTTGATCGCATTCTTGATGAGACCGCGCCCGCCCAGCTCGCCCACCACGTACACACCCGGGACGTTGCTCTCGAAGTCGGTATCGACGAGCGGCACCTCGACGCGGTGCACCGAAGCGCCGGTGGCGAGAACGATGCCTCCAACGGGACACGCCTCGACGCACTTGCCGTGCCCCTTGCACAACGACTTCTCCACCGTCGCGAGCTTTCCGACCATGCGGATCGCGCCCGGCTCGGGGCACGCGGGAACGCACGCACCGCACCCCACGCACAGGTCGGCGCGCACCACGGCGTGCGGACGCGCGCCGCTGGCGTTGGCCGTGTCTTCATCGACCACCGTTTTCGCGGCGACGACTTCGTACAGCTGCATGGGGATCTGGCAGCGGGGACAGCGCGCCGCTCCCGCCGGTACTGCTGCTTTGCAGCGCGGACAACTCGCCGTCGACGCGTCCGCTCCACGACGGCGCAGATGCCACCGCATGAACGCGGCGGTGAGCGCGATGAAGACGATCGTGGTCAACCACATCATGACGGCGTCGCTCCTAGAACCAGGTGGCCCCCATGGCAATTACCACCACGACGTGGATGGTCACGGCGATCACCGCGGTGATCGCGACGGGAAGATGGGCGGCGTGCCAGTGCTTGAAGAGGGACTGCGTCGCATTGAGCAGGCGCGCCTGCTGCGCGAGCGACATCTGCCGCCGCGCAAGCGTCATGGTGTCGTGCAACCGCCCGGGCTCGACACGGCCGCCACCCGCCTTGATGCGCGAGCGCAGCCGCCGCACGGCCTGGCCGCGGGCAAGGTCGTCGCGAACCATCTGCACGAATGCTGCCCACACGCCGACGTGCGTCGAAGTCGACTTGACCTGCAGTATCTCCTGCAGATCCATCACGGAGATGCCGCTCGCCTCGGAGAGCTCGCCGATGAGCGCGCGCTGCTGCGCCGCCACCTCACCCAGACCCAACTCGACGCCGCTGCGGCTGCGCGGGATGCGCACGTAGAGGTAACGCCCGACGACACCGCTCGCGCACACGATCAGCATCGCGATGTAGCCGAGACCGATGACGCCGCCAAAACGGAACGCGGCGTGAATCGCGCCCACGAGCGGCAGCATCAGTCCGACGCCGATGTGCACGTCGAGCCACTTCGGGACCGGCCCCGCCCAGGCCGCCCGGCGCATGCGCTTGCGCATGGGAAAAAGCCACATGAACAGGAAACCGACAAAGGTGAGAATGCCCGCTGTCTGCCCGATGTATCCCGACGGGCGGAACCAGGCGTGCAGCGGGTGTCGCAGCCGGTCGGCCGACGAGCACACGTAATAGGGGATGCCCACGGCCGCCACCGCGAGCAGCAACAGGGTGGGAACAAGGATAACGCGCCCCGGCCCGGCGCCACGCGGAGTACGCGAGGACGCGGGAGACATCGGGGCTTTCTGCTTCGAAAACGCAACGGCCATGACTGCGCCGCCTCAAGGAACAATGAATGATCGGAATCGACCGTGGCTCTCGGTCAACAGGGGTGGGAAACACGCAATGTCCATGCCGCCGGAGCGAGATTTCCCGCCCGACGGGTGATCACCGGCGGGCCCCGGGGGCGGCCGTCCGGGCTCTAATGCATCCCGCTTCCACCCGAGAGCGCCTTGGTCAGCTCTCCAACCACCTGCTTGGCGTCACCGAAGAGCATGAACGTCTTGTCGGCAAAGTATAGCTCGTTGTCGATACCGGCGAAACCCGGGTTCTTGCTGCGCTTGATCGCAAATACGGTGCGCGCCTTGTCGGCGTCGATGATGGGCATGCCGTAGATGGGGCTGGTCTTGTCGTGGCGCGCGGCGGGGTTCACCACGTCATTGGCGCCGATCACCAGCGCCACATCACACTGCGGCATGTCGCCGTTGATCTCGTCCATTTCAACAAGATCACCGTACGGTACGTCCGCCTCGGCGAGGAGCACGTTCATGTGGCCAGGCATGCGTCCCGCCACCGGATGAATCGCATACTTCACGGTGATGCCGCGCTTGTGCAGCTGGTCGGCGAGTTCGCGCACGCGATGCTGCGCCTGTGCCACCGCCATGCCGTAACCCGGGATGATGACGACAAGCTGCGCCTGCTCGAGAATTTGCGCTGCGCCTTCGATCGTCTCCGATTTGTACTGCTTCTGCTCGCCGCCGCTCTTCGCCTGCTGCACCTGGCCGAACGCGCCGAAGAGCACATTGGTGAAGGAGCGGTTCATCGCCTTGCACATGATGATGGAGAGGATGAGACCGCTGGAGCCGTCGAGCGCGCCGGCAACGATGAGCAGCTTGTTGTCGAGCACGAAGCCCATCGCCACGGCGGAGAGACCGGCGTACGAATTCAAAATGGAAATCACCGTCGGCATGTCGGCGCCGCCGATCGGAATCACCAGCATCACGCCGAAAAGAAGCGACAGGAACATGATCACCGGGAACATCCACGGCGCCGCGCCCGCGGGGTTCATGATCAGGATGGCGCCGAGGACGATCGCAACCACGAGCATGCCGATGTTCACAATGTTCTGCCCGGGATACGTCACCGGGCGCTGCGGGATCCATTTCACTTCCTGCAGCTTGCCGGCCGCCATGATGGAGCCCGTCAGCGTCAGAAAGCCGAGGATGATCTCCGCGATGATCGCGATCATGCGGAAGTGCGTGAGCATCTCGGGCTCGTTGCGGAGCCAGAGATAAAATTTGGCCGTGCCCACAAGGCCGGCCGCGAGGCCACCGAAGGCGTGCGACAACGCCGTTCTCTGCGGCACCGCGGTGAGCGGCACGCGCGAAAGCGGAACACCCACGGCAAAGCCAGCGACGATGGCGGCCACGATCCACCAGTGGTGGATGATCTGAGGCTGGGCCCACGTGGCCAGCACCGCGAGCGTCATGCCGAGCACACCTGCCATGACGCCACGCCGTGCGGTGCGCGGATGGTTCATGAAGTGAAGAGCGAAAATGAAGAGAATGCCGGCCGCGAGATACGCAGACTGGACGATGGAGGTCGTCATTTCGTTTGCGCCCCCTTGGGCTCCTGCTTGAACAGCTTCAGCATGCGGTTCGTGATCAGGAAGCCGCTTACGATGTTTGTCATCGAGGCAAAGAGCGCGACCGCGCCCAGGATGCGGATGTCCTTGGGATAATCGGAGCCGGTCACCAGGATCGAGCCCACCACGGCGATAGCGGAAATGGCGTTGGTGATGGACATGAGCGGCGTGTGTAGAAGTCGCGACACGCGCGCGACCACACCGATACCGATGAACGTGGAGAGTGCGAACACGAAGAGCAGCGACCAGTAGTCGACCGATTGGCCGTGCGCGGGCGCGGCGGCCGTCGTGTTTTCAACTGCTGCCTGGGAAAAGGCTGCGTGGGTGACCACACCGACGAGGAACAGGCAGACAAGGATTGCCAGCCCGGGTGCTTTTCGTCGCGCCATGGACGACTCCTTTGATGAGTGGAAGCGTGCCGGGCTTGCGGGCCGCACGACCCGCGCTGCCGGCGGGGACATCATACCCGAAAGTTACGTGGAAGTCTTTTTCTACAGGTAGCGCTCGCGAATGACGCCGACATGGTGCCGCTCGTGGCCCGCGATGATGTACGCCAGCGCCCGCACCGTCACCGGATTGCCGGATGCGATGCCCTTGCGCTCCCACGCGTCGGAGTCGAAGCTCTCGAAGAGCGCAATGTTTGCCGAGCGCACGTGGCGCCACTGCTCGAGGAGAGCCGGCCACGGCGTGGTGGTGAAGTCGACAACCTTCATGGTGTCGTCCTGGTCAACACCCGGCAGGTCACCGGGCACCGCGCGTGCAAAATGAAACGCGCGCGCCGCGAACACCCACTCCATGTCGAGCACGTGCCC
>DATEHD010000208.1:0-6541 GCA_035279765.1 Candidatus Krumholzibacteriia bacterium
CTGGTACGCGACGGCTACAAGCAGGTGACACTGCTGGGTCAAAACGTGAACTCGTACCGCCACGGCGACACGCGCTTTGCCGATTTGATGCGACGTGTGGCCGATGTGCCCGGCATCGAGCGCGTGCGCTTCACGTCACCGCACCCGAAAGATTTTCCGACGGATTTGATCCGTGCCATCGCGGAGCACCCGAAGCTTTGCGCGCACATCCATCTTCCGCTGCAGGCGGGCAACGACCGCGTGCTCGATCTCATGCGCCGCACGTACACCAATGCGGAGTTCCGCGCGCTTGTCGACGAGATGCGGGCCACCATTCCAGGCCTCGGTCTGACCACCGACGTCATCGTCGGGTTCCCGACCGAAACGCACACGGAGTACGAAGAGACGCGCCAGCTCATGGAAGAGGTGCGCTTTGACAGCGCGTTCATCTTCAAGTACTCCGAGCGCAAGGGCACCTATGCCGAGCGTAAACTTCCCGACGACGTGCCGGCGGAAGAAAAAACGCGCCGCATCGTCGAGCTTGTCGAGCTGCAGAAGAGAATCACCGGCGAGGTCAACAAGACGTTCGTCGGTTCGCAGCAGAACGTTCTGATCGAAGAGCACGTGGAAAAGAGTCCGGGCTTCGTTTCGGGGCGCACGGATTCCTTCAAGCACACCATTCTTTCCGGCGACGGCATTGAAATTGGCGACACAGTGCGCGTGGAGATTGAACGCGCGCATGGCGCCACGCTGTACGGCCGGGCATTGAATACGACGCGACACGGGAACAACCGTGTTGCCGAGGCCGCCTGAACGCATCGCATCGCATCAACACAAAGGATATCGATCGAATGACTACTCGAACGCGAAGCAACAACCACAGCACCCGTACGCGCCGCAACGCACACACGCCGCGCGCGTCGAAGGGTGCGCGCCGCAATCCCAAGGGAGCGGCCGTAACGGGACGCGCGCGCGTCCCGTTTCCGCGCGTGGCCGAGCCCATGTGGGCGCTTGTCTACGATGTTGAGAAGGACAAGTGGGACAAGACCAAAGGATTCCGCAAGACGCAGGTCGCAAAGCCTACGCTCGATCCCAAAGACCGGCGCGACGCCAATGCCGTCATCGTGAAACTCAAGTACACCGGCTTCTGCGGTTCGGATGCGGGTATCTGGTTCCGCTCCTCGTTCAAGGCCATGATCCACAACTCGCTCAAGAGCGAGCACAAGACGACGCGCATCATCGGTCACGAAGTGTTGGGCACGGTCGCGGAGATCGGGGACAACGCCGCGGTGAACTACAATTTCAAGGAAGGCGACCTGGTTGCGGCCGAGTCACACATCGTGTGCAATCGCTGCCACCAGTGTCTGATCGGACAACGCCACGTGTGCGTCAACGAGAAGATCATCGGCATCTCGCAAGATGGCGGCTTTGCCGAATACATCAAGCTTCCCGCCAGCGTATTGTGGCGCACCGATCCCAACAAGATTCGTCCGGAAGTGGCCGTGGTGCAGGAGCCGTTTGGCAATGCGGTGCACGCTGCCACCGCCGTCGACATGCGCGGCAAGACCGTGGCCATCTTCGGCTGCGGCGCCATCGGCCAGTTCACGATCATGATTGCCAAGGCGCTCGGCGCAGCCAAGATCATCGGCATCGACCCCAACAAGGTGAACGCCGAGCTCGCGCGTAAACTCGGCGCCGACGAAGTCGTCGACTTCGAGATTCATCCCGACAAGAACAACGACTGGAAGAGTTACCCGGAAATCGTCGCGGAAGTGGTCAAGTTCAGCGGCATCGACGGTGTCGACGTCGCCATGGAGATGGCCGGCTACAACTCCTCCGTCAACAACGCCCTCATGTCCGTGCGCCGGGGCGGAGACGTCGTGCTCTTCGGCCTCAAGCAGGGCGACTTCAAGGTCGAGGACTTCCAGCGCACCATCGTGAAGGGCATCACCGTCCACAGCATCATCGGTCGCCGGCTGTTCGAGACGTGGGTGATCACCAAGAGCCTGCTCGAGTCGAAAGAGAATGGCATCCAGGACAAGATCTGGAACATCATGCTCAACCGCGGCAAGGACACCATCACCGACATCGCCGACTTCGTCCCCGCCGAGTTCGAGAAGAAGATCGGGACGCATCCGAAACTGATCATCCGGTGGTAGCATGTCGAACGCCTCGCCCCTGACCAGACGTTTTGAACGCACGCTGACTATCGTCGAACATGTCGTCGTGATTGCGATGATCGCGCCGCTTGTGCTCGTGCTGGCCGTGGCGGTGTGGGAATTGTGGAGACTGTTCTTCGATCGCGCCGGTGAAAAAATCGGCAGCGTTGCCAATGCCGCTGACTTCCAGGACATCCTTCAGAACGCGTTTGGCGGCATTCTCGTCGTATTCGTCGGCCTCGAGCTCCTCGAGACCATGCGTGCCTACTTCGCCGACCACCACGTGCGCGTGGAAGTGATCATCTTCGTGGCCATCATCGCCACCGGCCGTCACATCATCGGCCTCGATGCACACCACACCGAGCCCGGCGTTTTCATCGGGCTGGCATCGCTCATGCTCGCACTGTCGGGGAGTTATTTCTTGCTGAAGAAAGCCGGAAAAGCGGCTAGTTGAGTCTCACCAGCGCCAGCGTCTGATCGTCTTCCTGTTTTCCCTGCGCGGTGACCTTGCGCATGATGGCGTCGTGAATCTCGGAGAGCGGCTGTGAGCGCCGCTCGGCGGCGATGTCGCGAATGGGCTCCCAGCCCAGCTCTTCTCCGCGTTTGTTTTCCACTTCGGTAAGTCCGTCGGTCAATAGCACAAAGAGGTCGCCGCTTTTTCCCGCGATGGTGCGCGACCAGAACGAGGTGTCCTCGAGGATGCCGAGCGGGAGCTGTTCGTTGGGAAGGAGCTCCACCTCGCCGTCACTCGCGCGCACGCGCAACACCGGCAGGTGTCCCGCCACCGCGATCTCGACCTCGCCGTCGCCGTGAAAACGCAGCGCCGCGATGGTCGCGAACATCCCGTCGCCTTTGAGCTGGAAGAGTACACGGTTCAAGTCCTGTACGAGACTGTCGAGCTTCGCGCCTTCCATGAGCTTCACGCGCGCCGCGCTCTTGATCATGCCCATCATCGTGCCCGCCGCGACGCCGTGTCCGGACACATCCGCAATCGTCACGACGACGCCATGGTCTCCCTCAAATACGTCGAGGAGATCACCGCCGACTTCGGCGCTGGCGTCCGAGCGCCCGAACACTTCCACGCGACCGAAGGTCTGATTGACGGGCGGCACGAGCACTTCGTGGATCTGTTGCGCCAGGTTGACTTCGGTGCGCAGGCGCAGCTGCTCGGCCCCCTCGGTGCTGGCAAAGCGAATGAAGAACATGTAGCCGAGGATGACCATGGCCGCGCACACCGCGGCCTCGATGGCGTCACGTTTGCGCCACGCTTCCGCGGACGACATGAGCGAGTTGGGGAACATGCGGGCAAGCCCGGGGCCGAGGAACATGCTGGCGATGGTCAGCACGCTGATCGCGAAGAAGTACTTCTTGCTCCACATGAAGGCGAACGCCCACGACAGCGCTAGCGCCCCCGAAACGAAGCACTGCAGCGTCACCCACGGCCACGGCGGCGCGCCCGGCCCCCACATGTCCTGGAAGATGCCGATGGTCGCGAACATGAAGAAGATCGCAATGGAGAGCTTGATACGGGCCCGCCCGTTCAGCCCGTCCCAGAAGTCTTTGCGGCGCATGCGCGGCATGGGAACGGACATCATACCTTGTTCTACAACGCCCACTAATGCGAAAATGGCCGCCGCATGTCTCTGACTCCCGGCTCCAAACTCGGCATTTACGAAATCGTCGCTCCGCTCGGCGCGGGTGGCATGGGCGAGGTGTATCGCGCGCGCGACACCAAGCTCGGCCGCGACGTGGCCATCAAGGCGCTGCCGCCCCAGTTTGCGCAGGATCCCGACCGCCTCTCACGTTTCGAGCGTGAAGCCAAGCTGCTCGCTTCGCTCACGCATCCGCACATCGCGGGGATTTTCGGACTCGAAGACATCGACGCGCATCGCTACCTCGTCCTCGAGTTTGTCGAGGGCGAAACCCTCGCGCAGCGGCTCGATCACGGCACGCTGTCGATTGACGAATCGCTCCACATCTGCCGGCAGATTGCATCGGCGCTCGAGAGTGCGCACGAGAATGGCATCGCGCACCGCGATCTCAAACCGGGCAACGTCATGCTCACGCCCGCGGGCGATGTCAAAGTGCTCGACTTCGGACTCGCCAAGGGTGGCATGGGCTCGGGATCGTCGCCGTCAGACATCAGCATGTCGCACTCACCGACGCTGACGCATCAGCACACCGGCGCCGGGGTCATTCTGGGCACGGCGGCGTACATGAGCCCCGAGCAGGCGCGCGGCCGCACGGTCGATAAGCGCACAGACATCTGGTCGTTCGGTTGCGTGCTCTATGAATGTCTCACCGGACGCCAGGCCTTCGCGGGCGACACGGTCTCGGATCTGATCGCACGCATTCTCGAACGCGAACCCGATTGGGACGCGCTTCCGTCGCGCACACCGCAACGCATTCGCGATCTCTTGAAGCGCTGTCTCGAGAAGGATGCCAGGCAGCGACTGCGCGACATCGGCGATGCGCGCATCGAAATCGACAATGTGATCGCCACCAAGAGCTCGAACCCCGAGGCAGTGGCTGCGGCGGCCGCGGCGCACAAGAGCCGTACGCGTGTGCGCACGATTGCGGGCGCACTGGCACTGGTCGCCGTCACGGCGGCGGCGACGTACTTCGGCGCGCCACGCACGGGGGCGCCAGCGTCTCTCAAGCCTGTGCGTCTCGAGATTCCACAAATGCCGGGGACGCACATGGCCGACGATGGCGTGGAATCGGCTGTCTCGCCGGATGGAAGCATGGTGGCGTACTCCGGTATGGACTCTGCGGGTGTCGTTCGCATCTGGCTGCGTCCGCTCGAGTCGATCGTGGCGCGAGTGCTCCCCGGGACCGAGAATGCGACACAGCCGTTCTGGTCGCCCGACAGCCGTTACATCGGATTCTTCAAAGGCGCGACATCACTCATGAAAGTGGCGGTGAACGGCGGCGCGCCCGAGAACGTTACGTCGATAAAAGGGCCGCGGGGCGGCACATGGAATCGCGACGGTGTCATCTTGTACGCCCCCTTCTCCGAAGGTCCGATCTATCGCGTATCCGCGAACGGTGGTGACGGCGTTGCAGTCACCACACTCGACTCGACCGAGTCTGCGCACCGCTATCCGGTTTTTCTGCCCGACGGAAGCCATTTCCTCTATACCGCGCTTCCGCCGCATGACGCGCGCTACCGCATCTACATGGCATCGCTCGATGGCAAGGAGAAGAAACTCGTCACCGATGCAGCGTGGAGCGGCGCTGTGTACGCGTCGGGATATCTCCTCTACGAGCGCGACGGAGTCGTGGTCGCGCAGCGTTTCGATCCCGGTAGCGGGCGCGTCAGTGGCGAGCCGACATCGCTTGGCGACCGCGTAATCGGCACCGGCTTTTCGGGAGCGGCCGGTCTGTCGGCCGCCAACAATGGCGTGCTGACCTATACAACCAATCCGCCGTTCAGCACGCACCTGGTGTGGACGGATATGCAGGGCAGAAAAATCTCTGACGTGCCCATGACGCCCGGAAAGTACATCGGGCTCGAGCTTTCGCCCGACGAAACCCAGGCCGTGCTGGAGAGCAGTCCCCGCATCGGCAAGTCGGACCTGTGGCTCGCCGATCTCGAGCGTGGCGTCGTCACCCGCTTGAGCTACGAAGACGGCGAGAACACCAATGCGCGCTGGTCACCCGATGGAACGCGGGTGGCATTCACGTCCGGCAGCATCGGCGGTTACGAAAAGATCGTGGTGGTCAACGTGAACGGCGGCGCGCAGAAGACCTACCTGGACAATGTGCAGATGTACAAGAATATCTCCGGATGGACGCCGGATGGGAAGGCGCTCGTCTTTGGACTGCAAAATCCCAAGACTCGTTGGGACATCTGGATTCTTCCGCTGGATGGAGATGCGAAGCCCAAAGTGTTTCTGCAAACCCCGTATTTCGAAGATCGCGCCAAGGTGTCACCCGATGGCCGTTGGATCTTGTACCGTTCCAACGAATCCGGGCAGTACGACATTTATGTGCAGTCCTTCCCGGATGGCGGAAAGAAGTACAAGGTCACGACGAACGGTGGTAACTCCGCGAACTGGGCGCGTGATGGGCACCAGTTGTACGTGGATGCCGCCGGGGCGCCCGAGACGGCTGTGGCCGATGTGCTTCCGGGGCCGGAGTTTCACCTCGGTCCCATGAAGCCGTTTGCCCGCGGACCGGAGGACGCGTTCGACGGCGCACTCGGGCGCAACAACCGCCTGCTTGTGCTTGTGCCGTCGGGAGCCCTTCCCGCGCAGAGCATCACCATCGTGCAGAACTGGCCCGCTCTGCTCGGCCGCAAGTAGCCCGCGCGGCGGGAGCACGACGTGCCGGCCACTCCAACCACATCGTCACGTTCTTCCGTTTCGCGCGAGCGCGTGATCGCGCTGGCGATTCTGACG
>DATEHD010000209.1:0-5615 GCA_035279765.1 Candidatus Krumholzibacteriia bacterium
AGGCGGTGTGTTCGTCAATCCGCGCACGTTTCCCTCGGACCGATCGGGATCGTGCGCTGTGCTCCACGATCGCGACGGGGACGGCGACGTCGACCTTACCGGCTTCGACGAGTTCCACGATTGGATCTACTTCTACGAGAACGTGCCGACGACGACCGCGGTCACCCCGCTGGTCAAGGCGGCAACGCTGGAGCAGAACCAACCTAACCCGTTCAACCCCGCCACATCGATTCGCTTCGAGCTCGCGCAGGCAGCGGACGTAACCCTCGCCGTGTACAACACGAGCGGTGCGTTCGTGGCGCGTATTGCGCACGGGCGCTTCGCGGCGGGGCCCCACGACGTGCGCTGGAACGGAACCGACGCGCACGGGGCACAGGTTGCCTCGGGCGTGTATTTCTACCGGCTGTTTACGAAGAATTTCGAGCTGACGAAGAAGATGGTACTGCTCAAGTAGCGATCGCTACTCGAACACAACCATCGAGTAGACGGGAATGTCGCCCAGGCGGCGCCGGCCGTCGAGGAATGCAAGCTCGACCACGAACGCAATCTCCACCACGTCCCCACCGATGCGGCGCACGAGGCGCGCCGATGCTTCCGCGGTTCCGCCCGTGGCCAGCAGATCGTCGATGATCACCACGCGCTCGCCGGGCCGGATGGCGTCCGTATGGACTTCCAGCGTTTCGGTTCCATACTCGAGGTTGAAGGTCTCGGAAACGGTGCTGAACGGGAGCTTTCCAAACTTGCGCAGCGGCACGAAACCGGCGCCGATATGCTCGGCCAGCGGCGCGCCGAAGATGAAGCCGCGTGATTCCATCGCCGCGATCTTGTCGATGCGCATGCTGCGGTAGCGCTCGGTGAGCCCCGCGATCACTTCGGCGAAGATCCTGGCGTCGCTCAGAATGGGCGTGATGTCCTTGAACAAAATCCCCGGCTTGGGAAAGTCGGGGACATCACGGATGGCGTCGCGTACGCGCGGAAAGGCTGTCTCGCGGGTCGCGCTCATACCGGCGCTCCGCTTTTCCCTCCGCTGCGGCGCGAAAGCACCAGGTTGAGCTTCTGCAGTGCGCGTTTTTCGATCTGGCGCACGCGTTCGCGCGACACGCCGACGATGTGGCCCGCTTCCCCCAGCGTCCGCGGTTCGCCGTCATCCAGTCCGTAGCGCAGCGTGAGCACCTCCTGCTCGCGCGGGGAGAGACACCGATCGAACAGGTTGCTCATCTCCTGGTTCTCGAGCTGCAACGTGACCAGCGCCTCGGGGCTGTGCACGTCGCGGTGCTGCGGATCCGCGGAGAGGCTCTGCAGCGCATCGGCGCTGGAGGCCGGATCCTCGGAGCGGATGCCCGAGATCAGCGTGCGCGCCAACTTGACGCGGCGCACGCTGATGCCCAGCGCTTCCGACATGTTCTCGTCGTCAATGCGCTTGCCCGCCGCCTTGAGCTCCTCTTCCTTCCTGAGATACCGGTTGATGAGATGGAAGATGTGCACCGGAATGCGGATGGCGCGCGACTGCCCGGCGATGCCGCGCTTGATCGACTGCTTGATCCAGTAGGAAGCGTACGTGGAAAAACGAAATCCGCGCGTGTAGTCGAACTTGGACGCGGCGCGGATAAGGCCGAGATTGCCGTCTTCGATCAGATCGAGGAGATTCTGCCCGCCGCGCGCGTAGCGCTTGGCGATGGTGACCACCAGGCGGAGATTGCAGATGATCATGCGACGGCGGGCTTCTTCGTCGCCCTCCGCCATGAGGCGCCCCAGCTCGATCTCCTCTTCCGGCGTGAGGAGCTGGTAGCGGCCGATTTCGGCGAGATACCGGGTCTGAATGTCGTACGACGGCTCGCGCGACGATTCGTGCGCCGAGTCATCCCCCGACGATTTTGCTCGGCGATCAGCCATAGGTGGGAAATGGTCGGGGCGAGAGGATTTGAACCTCCGACCTCCTGGTCCCGAACCAGGCGCGCTAACCGGACTGCGCTACGCCCCGATGCCTGTTGTTGAACGGGCCGCGGCGGTTCCGCAACCCCGGCCTAAGTCCAGTCATCGTAACAAATTTCAGGAATGAATCAAGCGGATACTTCAGGCCCGGCTGCCGCTGGCGTCGCGCGTCCGTGCGGGGGCTTTGGTCCCGGTGCGCGCGTCGCGCACGAGCGGCACAAACGAGCATTCGATCAGGCGCTCCACGTCGAACTTCCCGCCCCGGCGCGTCAGCCGGACGATCTCCTGCTTGTGCTCATGATTGTCGCTGCGCATGACGGGGCCGATGAGAAAGCCGCCGTCGGCCACCTGCGAGAGAAGCGCTCGCGGCACGTGGCGCGCCGCCGCGGTGAGGATCACGCGGTCGAAGACGCCCTCGTTCCAACCCTGCGCACCATCGCCGTGGCGCACGGTAACGTTAGTGATGAGCAGGTCACGCAGAAGTGCGCGCGCGCGCTCGGCGAGCTCGGGTACGCGCTCGATGGTGCACACTTCGCGGCTCAGATTGGCGAGCACGGCGGCATGATAGCCGGAGCCCGTGCCGATCTCGAGCACGCGCTCGTCGCCGTCGAGGCGGAGCTGCTCGCTCAAGTAGGCCACCATGTACGGCTGCGACATGGTCTGGCGGAAGCCGATGGGATACGAATGGTCGGCGTAGGCCTCCGTCCCCGCGTCGCGCCCGATGAACAAATGCCGCGGCACGCGCAGCATGGCGTCGATCACACGCGGATCCCGGATGCCGCGCGCGTACACGTGCTCGCGCACCATGCGCTCGCGCGCAATCTTGTACTGGCGCCATCTCATCGCTCGAACCGCCAGTGCTCCATCTCGACCATGACCTTGTAGTCGGTGAGGTCGAGGTGAAGCGGGGTGAGCGACACGTAGCCCAGGCGCACGGCGGCGACATCGGAGCCTTCGTCCTCGCGCCACACGGGGCCTTTGCCGCCG
The DNA here is from genome assembly GCA_035279765.1 of Candidatus Krumholzibacteriia bacterium. Classification (GTDB taxonomy): domain Bacteria; phylum Krumholzibacteriota; class Krumholzibacteriia; order WVZY01; family JAKEHA01; genus JAKEHA01. The sequence continues at coordinate 2,920 of DATEHD010000209.1, forward strand.
ATGGTGTACTCCTCCTGCAGCGGTCCCCGCCCCGGTTCGATGAAGTTCTCGTAGCGGCGCGACCCCAGCCGCGTGATGCGCAGCCCCTTGATCGACGAAACCTTGGGATCGGGAATATTGACGTTCAGAAGGGTTCCGGAGGGAAAGCCATTATCGAGCGCATAGGTGGTGACGCGGCGCGCGATCTCTCCGATCGCCTCTTCGTCCGCCACGTCGCGCTGCAGCGATGAGAATGCAATGGAAGGAACACCCAGAATGGTGCCCTCGAACGCCACCGCTACGGTTCCGCTGTAGGTCACGTCTTCTCCCATGTTGGGGCCGTGATTGATCCCGCCCACCACGAGGTCCGGCGGACGGTCGAGGATCACCTGCAACGCGAGCACGACGCAGTCGGTCGGGGTGCCGCCGACTCGGTAGTGGCGGTCGTCCACCTGCTTCACGCGAATGGGACGCCGCACGGTGAGCGAGTGCGCACTGGCGCTCTGCTCGGTGTCGGGCGCGACGACGATGATGTCGCCGAGTGGCTTCAGCGCGCGCTCGAGCACCTGGATGCCGCGCGCGTCGAATCCGTCGTCATTGGAAATGAGAATGCGTCGGGACATGCAGCGCGCGACCTGACGCGCAGTCTACCAGAAGAAGGATTTTCCAACCATGCGCAAAAAGCGCCCGGTATCGACGAACGGATTGATGAAGCTCTTCTCGTCGCCATAAATGGTCTCGACGGGCACGGAAGCGATCTTTCCCCCCGCGCGGCCCGCGCGGATGATCATCTCGGACTCGATCTCGTAGCGATTGGTGGTCAGGGGAAACTTGCGAAAGTGCGAAAGCCGCACCAGGCGGTAGCCGTTCTGCGAATCCGGCACGTGGCGTCCGGCGAGCAGCGACACCACCGCGCTCGTCACATAGTTGGTGGCCTTGCGCAGCCACGGCATGTTGGCGGCGCGCACCAGGCGATTTCCCACCACCATGTCGGCGTTGGTCTCGCGCTGGCGCTCGACGAAGGCGGGAATCTCGTCGGGGTTGTGCTGTCCGTCGGCGTCGAGAAGGATGGCAAAGGCCGGCCCCATCTCGCCCGCACGTGCGAGGCCGGTGCGGATGGCGGCACCCTTGCCCTGGTTCTGCGCGTGGGCCACCACGGTGGCCCCGGTGCCGGCCGCCACGGCGCGCGTATCATCGGCCGACCCGTCGTCCACCACCACGATGCGGTCGCGGCGGACGTGTCTGGCAACGCGGTCGATAACGCCCGGCAGATGGCGCGCGGCGTTGTACGCCGGGATGATGGCGCTCAGGTCTTCAAGGGGTGTCACGCTTTTTCCCGTTACCGCCACGTTCTGTTCCCTCCACCAGCGGGAAGAAGTGAAACCACTGCTCGGTGTGTGCGTGGATGATGCGCTCGAGGTCGCGCACGCACTTTTCCTGGAGCGCGTCGAGCCTGTCGAACTCGTCCATGCTCGCATCGGGCCAGTGCGTGCCGCCGCGAACGTAGCGGAAGCGGTCCTTTCCGTCAAACACGAGTGCGCCGGTCAGGATCGGTGCACCGGTCCGGGAGGAGAGAATCAGGTGGCCGATCGAAAAGTCCTTCATGACCCCGAAAAGGCGCGAGCTCTTGCGCACCCTGCCGTAGGCACGATCGATGAGAAGGGCCACGCAATCCCCTTTGCGCACCGCATCCAGAAGCTCACTGAAAGAACCTCCGAGGGGATGGGCCCGGACCCCGATATAGTCGCGCCGGTCGGAGAAGAATCGGGTCACCGCCTGGGAAGGATGGTCGAAGGCCACGGTATGCACCGTGTGTCCCATGTGCGTAAGACAGTAGCCGCCCAACTCCCACGGACCGATATGCGCGCTGGCGACGATGAAACCGCGTTCCGGCCCTACTTCGTCGATGTGCGCGCGCAGAGCCTCGACGTCACAGCGTTTGAAGATCTCGTCGGGCTTGAAGAACGGGAGCTGGAGGAAGAGCAGGATGCTGTGCGCAAACTCGTGAATCGTGCGCCGCGCCACGAAGCGCCGCTGGGCGGCGGTCCATTCGGGGTGAATGAGAGCCAGGTTGTCCTGCACGAGGCGCCGCACGTCGGGGCGTACCCAGCAAAAGATCTCGGCCAGGAGCGACGTGATCGCACGGCACACCCATTCCGGCGCAAAACGGCAGCAAAACGCGCCTAGGTGATATGGGATAGCCTGCAGCATCGGGTTCCGTTGCGACCCTCTACGATAACCGCTGGCTCACAACCCCCGCAAGAGACGGCGCTTGACGCGGCGGGCGGGTATTCTTAGTATTGTGGGCACGAGACGTGCTTCGTCTCAAAGGCGAGGTAACACCATTCGATCAGAATACGAATCGCTTGAAACTGTCCCCCATCGCCACGGCGACCTCTGCGCCACGTCTTGACCGCACGGACGAGCTCCGGCGCCTTCTCTCCCAACGCATTCTCGTAATCGATGGTGCCATGGGCACCATGATCCAGACCTATCGTCTGGATGAAGAGGCGTTTCGCGGCGACCGCTTCCGCGACCACTCCAAGGACCTCAAGGGCAACAACGACCTGTTGTGCCTGACGCAGCCCGGCATTATTGGCGAGATTCATCGCGGCTATTTCGAGGCCGGCGCCGACATCGTCACCACCAACACCTTCAACGCCACCTCGGTGGTGCAGGTGGAGTACGGCCTCGAGGACCTGGTGTACGAGATTGCG
>DATEHD010000210.1:0-2794 GCA_035279765.1 Candidatus Krumholzibacteriia bacterium
TGGGAAGAATAGCCGGTGCGGCAACCGGCCGCAGAAGGCCCCGCCGGTCATGGTACCGGCGGGGTTTTCCTTTGGTTGTGACTTCGAAATTGTCCCTGGCATGCGTTGTGCCTGGGCCACTGCATGGGAATCAGATCACCAGAGTGGACGCCACCGCACTGCCCCAATCCGAATTGCCGTTACTTCAATACGTTCCTGCGTGAGTGGCCTTACAAACGCAAGGGCTTCTACTTTCGAGAAAGCTCGCCCTGTCGTATCCAGCGGTTTACATGTCTGGCCTGTCGGCGTCACTTCAGTACCCAGACGTTCTCGATCTCGTACTGGCAAAAACGCCCAAAGTTGATTCCACGCATCGCGAAGTTGGTCGTCACCTGCGCGTGCAATCGTCAGATCGCGCGTGCACTCGGGTGTAGTCCGGAGACGGTTGCACGCCACATTGCCCGGCTGGGACGCCATTGCTTGCTTGTCCAGGCCCGGGAGCTCCGGCGCATCTCACACGTCAAAGAGATTGCGATCGACGGCTTCGAGACGTTCGAATGGAGCCAGTACTTTCCGTTTCATCACAATGTCGCCGTTGACGTGGACTCGGGATACTTCCTCTACCACACGGACAGTCCGCTCCGACGCAAGGGACGGATGCGGCCCAGGCAGAAGGCCCGCCGCGCCGAGCTCGAGCATGTCCTCGGCCGGGCACCTGGACGTGCGGTCGAAGATGGCGTGCGTGAGCTGCTTTCTCCCATTCTATCGGCAGTCATTCGCAGCGACGACCACCGTGCCTATCCGCGTGCGATCCGCTTACTGGAGCGCAACCTAAGCCATCACATCACTTCGTCGACACGCCGGCGCGACAAACGCAATCCACTCTGGGAGATCAATCTCCTGGACCTGATGATCCGCCACTGCACGGCTGCCCACAAACGCGAGACCATCGCGGGGGCCAAGCGACGCCAGGCGTCCATCGAGAAGCTCAGCATTTTCCAGGTCTGGCGGAACTACATGAAGCGACGATGGGAGAAAGGAGATCGAACGACGCCGGCCATGCTCCTCGGCCTGGCGAATCGGCCATGGCGAATGCGGGATCTACTCAAGGAACGCGTGTTCTTTCGCGAAGGCGAGCTCTCGGCATGCTGGCAGCGCTATTATCGACGCGAGGTACTCACCGCCGCGCTCCCGGTCAACCGCACCCATCATCTTCGCTACGGGTTCTGACAGGCAGGTTAGCTCGAGACAGTGGATGCACCGTCTCCAGCCAGGGACAATCTTCAAGCCACAACTTCCCGCTTTTGTGAGGCGGGAGAGTCGCGATATACTGGAACACACCCCGATCGGCACGAGAGGTAAAAACCCTGCTTCAAATTCTGCTGACCATCGGCCGGATCATCCACGAGATCCGGGTCCTGTTCGCACGGCGCCTGGTGCCGCTCATGGCGGCGGGCCTTGCGTATCATCTGCTGCTCGGACTGATTCCCTTCGTTTTCATCACCGCCGCCGCAGCCGGCTTCGTGTTCAAGAATCACGCGGTGAGCCAGACCAACCTGTACGACACGCTGCTCGGCCTCCTGCCCCCCGGCGCCGGAGAAGCCGTGCTTTCCAATATTTCGACGCTGGTGCAGAGCTGGCAGGGTTTCGGGATTCTGGGCGTGATCTCGCTCTTCTTCGTGGCGGCGGGATTGTTCGAATCCATCGAATGGAGCATCAACGGCGCGATGGGTTCGCGGCGCAAGGCGAGCTTCCTGCGCAAGCGCCTCAACACAATCATCTACGTCATTTGCGCGATGCTATTTTTCTCGGTGGCGGCCGTCGGCGATTATACGTTCCAGCTCCTGCTCGCCGCCCCGGGCATGAAAACCCTGGCCGCTGCCATCAACATTCCGCAGCGCGCGTTTTCGATCGGAGCCTTCGCGGTCTTCCTGCTGATTCTCTACCTGTCCATTCCTGCACGACGGCCGCAGATCTGGCGCGCGGTGGCCGTGGCCGTCATCGTCGCGGGAGCGTGGGCGATCCTCCAGAAGCTGGGAGCCACCGTTACCATCTACGTCTCACGCCGTCATGCCGTATATGGCGCGCTCGCGGGCGGCGCCCTTTTCCTCACCTGGATGTATCTGCTGGCGACGCTGATCCTCCTGGGCGCGCTGGCGCTCGATGTGTGGGCGCGCGCCGCCGAGCGAGTGCCGCTCGATGCCGAGTCGGGTTGGTCGGAGGGAATGGGGTAAAGGTATGGCAGACCGCCAACAGTCCGGCGCTCACGTGGTCATAGTGGGAGGCGGGTTCGGCGGTCTGTACGCGGCGAAAGCGCTCGCGTCCTTCCAGATTCCCTTCACTCTGGTCGACCGCCGCAACTTTCATCTCTTTCAGCCGCTTCTCTATCAAGTCGCCACCGGGAGTCTCTCACCGGGTGACATCACGGCGCCCATCCGCTCCGTGGTGAACAGGTTTTCCGGCGCCCGTGTCCTGCAGGATGAAGTGACTGATGTGCGGGCGGGCACGCACGAAGTGGTTTTGCGGTACGGCGGCACACTCAACTACACCAGGCTCATTGTCGCGGCCGGTTCGCGGACCTCGTACCTCGGGCACGACGAGTGGCAGGCGCAGAGCTGCGGGCTCAAAAGCATCGAAGAAGCACTCACCATGCGCCAGCGCGTGCTGGGGGCATTCGAGCGCGCGGAGAAAGAGACCGACGCGAAACGGCGTGACAGGCTCCTCACGTTCATGATCGTTGGGGGCGGTCCGACCGGCGTGGAGCTGGCGGGCGCGCTCCGCGAGTTGGCGCGTGGTACGCTCCAGCACGACTTCC
>DATEHD010000211.1:0-9313 GCA_035279765.1 Candidatus Krumholzibacteriia bacterium
GAAGAACGCGATCCACTTGCCATCGGGCGAGAAAAATGGCGCGTGCGCATCGTCGGTGCCTTCCAGCATGACGGGCTCGCCGTCCGACAGGCGGCGGAGGAACAAGCGCACAACACCGTCGCGGCGCGCGCAGTACACAACGGCGCGGCCGTCGCGAGAGATGTCGAGCAGGAGATTCTCGGAACCACCGTCGAGAACGTCGGTGGGAGGAAGCGCCACCGAGAGATGCGTCGGCTCGGGATCGGGCGGCGGCGCGTGATTCCCGATCTTGTCGATGAGCGACAGCGCGACGATCGTGGCCATCCCTGCAATGGTCAGCCACAGGCCGCGATTGCTGCGCTCGCGGCGTGCGCGGCGCCGGGCCCACCAACCTTTCTTTTCCGGCTCGGCGGGCACGGCCGCCGTCGCCGGCATGGAATCCGAATGCGGGCGCGTGATGACATCCTCGATCGCGATGCGAATCTCCCCCGCGTCGCGCAGGCGCCGCTGCGCATCCTTCTCGAGACAACGGCGCAGGAGCTCGCGAATGCGCGCGGGCGTTGCCGCGGGGATCAGCGACCAGTCGGGATCGCGCGTGACGACGGCGGCGAGCACATCGGTCACGGTTTCACCGTCGAATGCCTTGCGCCCGGTGAGCATTTCGTAGAGCACGCAGCCAAAGGCCCAGATATCGGTGCGCCTGTCGATTGATTTGCCGCGCGCCTGCTCGGGTGACATGTAGGCCGCCGTGCCGAGAATGAGTCCGGCGGCCGTGTGCCCCGACGAAGCCAGCGTGGGTGATTTCGAGAGATCCGAGCTCGACGCCGCAGACGTCGCCACATCCAGCGCCTTGGCCAGGCCAAAGTCGAGCACCTCGACCTTGTTGTCGTCGGTGACGGTGATGTTGGCGGGCTTCAAGTCACGGTGAACCACACCGCTCTCGTGAGCGGCTTCGATTGCTTCCGCAACCTGGCGCGCAATCACCAGCGTCTCGTCGATGGGAAGCGGTCCGCGTGCGATGCGGGCGGCGAGGCTCTCGCCGTGCGCAAACTCCATCACCAGGAAGCGCACACCGTCGACGTTGTGCACCGAGTGCACCGTGGTGATGTTGGAGTGATTGAGCGACGCCAGCACTTTCGCTTCGCGGTCGAAACGCGCGGAGCGGTCCGGGTCGTTCACGAAGACGTCAGGCAGAACCTTGATGGCGACCTGGCGCTCGAGCGTGGTGTCGATGGCGCGCCAGACCACACCCATGCCGCCTTCGCCGACTTTCTCGACGAGACGGTAATGAAGGAGGAGTGTGCCGGGCTCGAGCTGCAACGCGACGGTTACTTCCAGCCCTTGCGGCCGCGCAGCGACGTGATGTGCGCGGTGTGATGCTGGCCGTGCCACGCATACATGAAGACGACGTGCGCGAGCGTCATGGTGCCGTTCTCGGGATGATCCAGCGTGCGCTTGAATGCCGCTTCCGGGAGCGAGCCCAGGAACTGCACCCAACGTTCGTGCAGCGCATCCATGATCGCCAGCGACGGCGCGAGGGGCGTCTTGGCGGCATCGGCAAAATTGGCCCAGTGCGCCTCATTATATGCGGTGATGCGGGGGTGATTCTCGTCCACGCACAGCTTGGTGCGAATGTACGCGTTCATGTGGCTGTCGGGGACGTGGTGCACCACCTGGCGCAGCGTCCAGCCGCCGTCACGATAGGGCGTGTCGAGCTGGGCGTCGGAGAGGCCCGCCACCGCCGCGCGCAGCTGGCGCGGACATGCCGCGATCTGGTCGATGGCTTTCTTGATATCGGCAAAAGACGGATTGGCCGGGTTGTGAAAGGGCCCGATGGGATAGCGAAGGTCTTCCATGCGCGGACGATAACACACCGTGCGACAGCGCGGAAAGCGTCGCCCCCCATGGCCGTTTGCGACCCCTGCCTGGCGTGTTATGTTAGTGCGCATATGACCGTCACGAAGCACCCTACTGAACCGGTTCGCATGCTCTATGCCCGTGCGGACGGCACCATTCTCGACCACCCCGGCCTCGCCCTGGGCGGGATGGGCGGAGCCGCCGCCCGCCCGGTGCGCGACGATGAGCTGATTCCGCTCCCGCGCGGCAGCGATCTTTTTCTTTTGCCCGGCCGGAGGCCGGTGGGCTTTGAAAACGGCAGCCCCGTAGAGTGGGACGGTGAGGGGGAGGATGTGTGCGCGGTGGCGGCGTTTCTCGCGCCGGCGTGGACCATGTTCCTGCATCCCGCCTATCGCGCGCTTCCCGATGCACCCATGCTCCCGCTCTTCGCCTACTCGGCGGTGGGATTTGCCGACGACCAGTTCTGGGCGACGGGCATGCGCGTCGACGAGGATATTCGCCAGGATCCGTGGCGCTTCGACGCCAGGCGAATTGCGAAGCAGGTCACGACACGCGTCGACGCGATGAGCAGCAATCTCGTCGTGCAGCAGCTCAAGCACTGCGCGCTGGATTACGGCTGCCGCGCGGCGCAGAACTTTTTTATCGGGCGTCACGAAGCGCCGATTCCCACCAGTGTGGCGTGCAACTCAAAGTGCATCGGCTGCATCTCGCTCCAGCCCGACGGCGAGTTTCGCGCGAGCCACGACAGGATCCGCCGCGCACCCACGCCGGACGAGATCGCCGACATGGCGGTGGGACATATCGAGCGTGTGCCGGAGGGCGTGGTGAGTTTCGGCCAGGGCTGCGAAGGCGAGCCGCTCCTCGGCCGCGACCTGCTCCCGCTCGCCACGCGCGCCATTCGCGCGCGCACGGCGCGCGGCACGGTGAATGTGAACACCAACGGAAGCCTCCCCCACGTGGTGGAAGCGATGTGCCGTGAGGGACTGGATGCGATCCGCGTGTCGATGAACAGCGCGCGCGAGGATGTGTACGAGACCTACTACCGGCCCAAAAAGTACACGTTCAACGATGTGCGCGAGACACTGCAGGTGATGAAGCGGTACGACCGCTATCGCTCCATCAATTATCTCGTGTATCCGGGGCTCACCGACACCGAGGAAGAGCTCGAGGCCATCTCGCAGTTCGTCGAAGACGCACAGCTCGACCTGATCCAGATGCGCAACCTGAACATCGACCCCATGCTGTACCGTGAGCGCATGCCGCAGGGCAGTGTCAAAGAGGGGTTCGGCATGCGCGAATTCATGCAGCGGCTCTCAGCGCGTTTTCCCCGCCTGCACTACGGCTACTTCAACCCATCGAAGGAAACTTACGCGAGCTGGCGCAAGGCCTAACCTCGGTCGCGGTGGCGGATTAGTTTTTCCCGAGTGCCATCTTGCCGAGCGCTTCTCCCACTGACGATTGCAGGTCGCCGGGGCCGGTGTGCGCGTTCGACATCACGATCACCATGTCCTTGCCGCGCTCCGCGTGCAGGCAGAAGAAGCCGCGGTCGTCGCCGCCCACCCACATGCCGCCTTCCCCGCCGAATTTCTTCGTCTCTTTGGAATTGAGCAGCGTGCCGTTATGGACGGCGGTGATGAACTTCGCGAGATCGCCCGTCGTCGACACCATGCCGCCGCTTCCCATCACCAGCCACGACGTTCGTCCCCAGTACTTGGGCTTGTTGTCCTTGCCGACGGTTTGCCCGCCGTAACCGATGGCGATCTGCCGGTCGGGCACCTTGCGCAGACCTTCGTGAAGAAACGTGCTCGTCATGCCGGCGGGCTTGAAGAGCTGCGCGGTGACGAAGTCGATGTACGGCTGGCCCGACACGTTTTCGACGAGGGCCGCCAGCAGCACCCACGCGGAGTGGGAATGCGCGCTCCCCTGCCCGGGCTTGAAGAGAAGCGGCTCGCCGAAGATGCGCTTGAGCGCCGTCTCCCTGTCGATCCAGGTGAGGTCGGGATCGGCATCGACGCCGGGAAGGTGATGAAAATTGGGAAGACCCGACGCGCCCGACATCAGCTGATCGATGGTGATGCCTTTCTTGTCGGCGGGAACATCGTGAAAATATTTCGCGATGGAATCCGATGTCTTGAGCTTGCCGTTCTGCTCGAGCTTGAGCACCGCGGCGCGCGTGAAGTCGATCGGCGTCGAACCGATGGCGTAGATGGTGTTCGGGTTGTTGGCAATCAAGAGATCGCGGTCCGACGCCCCATACCCCTTCTCGAGCACCACCTTTCCCTCGCGCATGGCGTACACGGTGCCTGAGAAGCCGTTCTTGGCTTCTTCATCCATGCGCGCCGCGAGCGTGTCCCACGTGATGGGCTTGACCGCTGTCTTCGGTTGGTCAGGGCTCGTCCCTTCCAGATCGAACGCGGTGATCCGGTACGGCGTGGCCTCCTGCATGACGAAGCGCACCATGACCGCGCTGGCGGGGAGCATGAACTTCATGCGCACCACACCCATTCCGTTCTGGTCGACGGCCAGCCCGCCGAAATTCGTCACCGCGGAACGGATCGCGCGCAGATGCTCGATCAATTTTCCCTTCGGGAACGAATCCCGGTAGGCCGGCGCAAAGTGCGCGTCGGCAAATTTCTGCAACGGATCGTCGCCGCTCGTGGCCATCAGCGCTTCGATCGCCGTCACGTGGCCATGCCGCGCGACGGCCTCCGCATCCGCGGCCACCGCGTGGCGCGCAAAACCAGGCAACGCGACCACGAGACAAAGTATCAGCAGGAGTGTGCGCTTTACCATTTTCCTCCTCTACTGACCGCGCGGCGGGCCGACCACCATCTGGCCCAGCTGCATCCCGATTGCCGACGTGCGATCACCGGGGCCGGTGTGCGAATTGGAGCAAAGCACGGCCGCATCGTCACCCTGTTCGGCGTGGACGGTCAAGAAGCCGTGCACGTCTCCGCCCACCTCTATACCGCCACCCGGGCCGAACTTCTTCGTCTGCGCGGGGGCCAGCAGTTTGCCGCCACGCACAGCCGTGACAAATCTGTACAGGTCGAGCGGGGTCGAGACCATGCCGCCACTCCCCATCGCCAGCCACGACGTGCGTCCCCAGTACTTGGGCGAATTGATTTTTCCCGCCTGGACGTCACCATAGCCGATCGCAATCTGTTCGTCGGGAATATTCGCGACCCCCTCGAAAAGACTCGTGCGCGTCATGCCCGCGGGAGCAAATATGTTCTTCTGCAGAAAATCTCCGTACGACTGCCCGGAAACATTCTCGACAACGATCGCGAGCAGCACCCAGGCTGAATGCGAGTGCGACGTTCCCTGCCCCGGCGGGAACATGAGTTTTTCGCTCATCATGCGGCGCAGCGCTTCGTCGCGGTCGATGTACGTCCGATGCGAGTCGGCTTCACCGGGCATTTCATGGAAATTCATGAGCCCCGAAGAGTCGCTCATCAGCATATCAACGGTGATGGCCTGCTTGTCGGCCGGAACATCCTTCACATACTTCGTAATCGGATCCGACGTCTTGAGCTTTCCCATCTCCTCGAGCTTCAGGACCGCCGCGCGCGTAAAATCGATGGGAGTGGAACCGATCGCAAAAATGGTGTTCTCGTCGATCGGTGTCTTCTTGACGCGATCCGCAAATCCGTAGCCGTGCGAGAGCGCGACCTTGCCGTCGTGCACCGCATACACGAAGCCGGAGAAGCCGGCTTTACTTTCTTCATCCATGCGCGCAGGGAGTGTCTCCCACGTGATGGGTGCGGCCTGCGCACCGGCATCCGCAGGCCTGGTCCCCTCGACTTCAAGAGAGGTGATGCGATACGGCGCATCGGGCTCCAACTTGAGCAGGATGTCGGCTGCACCCGCCATGGCCACGAAATGAATGTGGAAGCTTCCGTCATCGCCGGGCCGGACCATCAATCCGCCCGGATACGCGGCGGCAGCGCGGACGGCGCGGAGATGTTCAAGGAGCTTTCCCGGCGCAAACGAATCGCGGTAGCCGGGTGCCAGGTGATTATTGGCGAACTGCTGCAGGGGCTCATCACCGCTGCTTCCCATCAGGCTTTCCAGCGCCTGCACGCGCTGGTGGACGGCGTCCTGCCGCGCATCCTGTGCGCGAGCGGGCATGGCGGCGGCGCTCAAAACGACGGCGAACAGAAGCGGGATTGTTAGCACACGTGTCATGGGGGTCTCTCCTTGTTTGTCTGGTAGGCCCTTACACACCGCGCGCTCAGAAGAATCGCAAGATTTTTTTGGGGTCAATCGTCTATGAAACAGGTGTTTGGCGGGTTTCGAGCACCGCGCCGATGATCCGCTCCGCGATCGAATCCACACCATTCCATATAATGTGGCCGCCGGGACGCTCGATGCACTCGGCCAGTCCTTCGGGAAGATCGCGGCATAGCGAGCCCTTTTCGCGCGAGCCGTAAATGCACGTGATCTTCATTCCGCGCAGCTGCTCGAGCTCGGGCAGCACGGAGAGCGACGAAGGACGCACGAGATTGGTGACAAGATCGGCGGGATGAAACTGGAAATCGATGGTGCCGTCGAGACCCAGCAGCACCAGCTCACGGATACGCGCGCGCAAATCGGGGCGCAGGCGTGTCACCATGAACGGAAGCACGCAGGCGCCGCGCGAGTAGCCGATGAGCAGCACATCCTTTCCGTTCCACATGCGCAGATAGTGGTCGAGCAAGCGTTCGAGATCGTGGGTGCATGATTCCGGCGTGCGGCGTTTCAAGAAATAGCGCAGGCAGTTGAGCCCGGCCACCGGAATGCCGGCGGCGGCGAGGCGCAGGCTCAGTCCTTTCTCGGTGACGTTCCAACCGCCGTCGCCGGAAAGCAGAATCGCCAACGTGCCCGTCGGGCGTCCGGTTGCCGCCACCTGGATGATGGGCAGATCCTCCAGGCCCGGATGCCTGGTGGCGTGCGTCTCCGGGCGTGTCTCCCCGGGCACCGGATCCTCGCGATCGTCGATCTCGGTGACGCGACGGATGGCGAGTGCGATGCGCCCGAGGTCGGCCGGATTCTGATAGACGAGATAACGGGGCTCCCAGATGGTGGCGAACTTCGCCTTGTAGCGACGCAGCCCCTGGTAGTTGAACCAGAAATTCATCCGGCTGAAGAAATAGTGGACGATTTTTTCTTCCACACCGGCCACTTCATCAGGCTGGAAACCGGACATGGGCGCGAGACCCAGGCTGAAGCGCGTGAAGCCCTGCTCCTTGCTGTCGGTGAACAGTCGCACGAACGTGAAATCCATGACACCGTTGGGCGCGCTCGCGCGCTGGCGCATGAGGTCAATCGTTGCCTCGCCCGGTCGGGACGACGGCACCAGGTTGACGAATGCCACCGGATTGCCGCGCGGATCCAGCGTCACCAGCAGCTTCGTATCGCGAACGTAGCGGTCCTCGAAACGGCCGAGCGTGAAACGGCGCTCGCGATGCCCGCGATTGATCAGCCAGTCGTCCGAGATCTCCTTCATTTGCGAGACCACCTCGTCGGACGCCGGCGGCTCGACATACTCGAGGTGGTAGCCGTCACGCTCGAGGCGGCGCACGGCGTGGCGCAGCTCCTTCTGCGAGCGTCCCTCCAGCGTGAACTTTGTAAGATCGACGATCGCTTCGTCGCCCAGCTTCAGTCTCCGGAAGCCCAGCGACTGGTAGATGGGCCAGAAATCCGGTGTGGCCTGGTGGAACACCGGCGACCAGTCGGCCTGTGCGCAGAAGTTCGCGAATTCAGTGATGGTGTCGGCGATGCGATTTTCGGGCGCGATCGGGTCGCCCAACACCACGGCGAAGTTGCCGCTCACGCGGTACGCGATGAAGGCGTCGTGGGCGCGCGTCAGGAAGATCGACTTGTCGGACCAGGTGGAAAAATAGTCCAGGGCGGTGCGGCCGTTGGCGTGCAGGATGTCGCGCGCTGCCTGGCGGTCGCGCGGCGCTTCGCGCAGGCGATAGAGCACCGGGCGGTAGAGCCGGATGGCCGCATATATAATGACAGTGACGCTCAGCACCTCGAGCGACTGGATGAACCAGTGCGCCAGCCGCGTGCGCGGCACGATGGCGGGGTCGTCCAGGAAGAGCATGAACTCGAGCGTGCGGCGCACCGATCCCTGGATGGTGAATTCAATCCCGAACTGGCGCCTGTCGAAAAGCCAGAAGCCGAGGATGCCGTACAGCGCGCAGACCAGCGCCACCCAGCCCACGCCCGCCAGCGTTCGTCCCAGCCCGGGGCGTCCGCTGCGCACCGTGAAGTATTTCCGCACCGGGATCAGCGCGGCCAGGCTCGCGAACGACACAATGGCCTCGCGAAAATCGAGCCCCTTGGCCACGTGGAAAACGCACGACAACACGAGCATGACGACCACGGTGTTGTACGCGCGGCGCTTGCGCTTGCGGATATTGACAGACACCACCACCAGCGCGATGCCTGCCAGCATGGTGACGAAGCGCGAAAGATGAACGAAGCCCGCCGGCATCAGATCTTCGATCTGGGCCACGCGAACGCGCGGGAACGGCCGCTCGACCGAGGCGAGATTGAGAATCCCGCTCGCCAGTACGAGCAGCGCCACCAGGTTGACGATGAGCTGGCCGTGTTTTGAGGATGACGTTGCGCGCGGAGACTCGACGGACATAGCGCACGACTTTACCATGCGGCAGGCGGGGCCGCCGTGGCCGAATTTTTTCCATCTCGCAAGGGATTGATTGACGTTCGCCGCTACGCCTCTCTAGACTGGCCGCCATGTTACGTGCCGCCATTTCGTGCGTGATTGCATTGGCTCTCGCCGCCGCCGCTGCAGCACCGGAGCCGGCGTCTCCGGAGCGCACCATTCCCTTCCGCACCCGGACCATGGGGACGTGGGGCACTGTCAACATTGCCACGGCGGATTCTGTCGCCGTGGCGGATCCTGCGCTCGCCAGCCTGCTCGTGTTTCACCACGTCGATTCGCTGATGAGCAACTGGACCGAGACGAGCGAGGTGGCTCGCATCAATCGCGAGGCCGGCAAAGGTGCCATTGCGATCAACCGCGAGGTGGCGGATGTGATCGCTACCTCGCTCGAGGTTTCGCGAGCAACCCACGGCGCCGAGGACATCACCGTGGAGCCCCTTGTACGCCTGTGGGGGTTTCTGGGTGGCACTCCGCACGTCCCGACAAGCGAAGCGGTCAATTCCGTGCTGCCGCTTGTCGGCTATCAGAAGATCCGTTTGGACTCGAAAACGCCGGCCATCGCGCTGCCGCGCGATGGTGTTCGTATCGACCTGGGCGGCATCGCCAAGGGTTACGCCGTGGACGGCGCCGCGGCCGTGCTGCGCAAGGCCGGCATCAAGAATGCCCTCGTCGATCTCACCGGCAACATGATGGCGATCGGCAGTGCGCCCGGGCACGAGGGCTGGGTGGTGGGCGTACGCAATCCGGCGAGCCAGGATGCCCATTTTCTGCGCGTACACCTGCACGATGAAGCGATTTCCA
>DATEHD010000212.1:0-12454 GCA_035279765.1 Candidatus Krumholzibacteriia bacterium
AGAACGAGCGGTAGACGAAGAACAGCGCCACCAGGAACAGTCCCACACCCACGAAGTGGGTGACGCCCGGGTTGGACACGCCGATCTCGACGGCCAACAACCCGAACAGGGTGGTGAACTTGATGATCGGATTCAGCGCCACCGAAGACGTGTCCTTGTAGGGATCGCCCACCGTATCGCCGACCACCGTCGCCGCATGCAGCTCGCTGCCCTTGTCGTTCAATTCCACTTCCACGATCTTCTTGGCGTTGTCCCACGCACCGCCGGCGTTCGCCATGTACACGGCCTGGAACAGGCCGCTCACCGCGATCGACACCAGGTACGCGACGAAGAAGATGGGATCGAAGAACGCGTACGCCAGCGTGAGGCAGAAGATCACGATGAAGATGTTGAACATGCCCGCCTGTGCGTACTTGGTGCAGATCTTCACCACTTCTTTGGACTTTTCAATCGACGCCGCCTCGGCGGAGTCGATCTTGATGTTCTTCTTGATGTACTCCACGGCGCGGAAGGCGCCGGTGGTCACGGCCTGCATGGACGCGCCTGTGAACCAGTACACCGTTGCTCCGCCCATGAGCAGGCCGAGCAGCACGCGCGGCTCGACCAGCGAGAGCGTGAACGCATCACCCATGTGCTGCTGGAGCAGCAGGATGATGGAGAAGATCATGGTGGTGGCGCCGGCCACGGCGGTGGCGATGAGCACCGGCTTCGCCGTCGCCTTGAAGGTATTGCCCGCACCGTCGTTGTCTTCCAGGAAGTGCTTGCCCTTGGCGTAGTCGGGTTTGAATCCGAACTGGCTCTCCACTTCCTTCGAAGCACCCGGCAGCGTTTCGATCTGCGAGAGCTCGAAGATGCTCTGTGCGTTGTCGGTCACCGGGCCGTACGAGTCGACCGCGATGGTGACCGGGCCCATGCCCAGGAGACCGAATGCAACCAGGCCGAAGCAGAACACCGCTTCGTGCGACATGATCGCATTGAGTCCCATGCCCGACATGATGTAGGCGATCAGCAGCATCACGGCCAGCGTGAGCGCCTTCCAGAACACGGAGAAGTTGCCGGCGACAAGTCCGGAGAGAATGGTGAGCGACGCTCCGCCTTCGCGCGACGCCGCCACGATTTCCTTGGTGTGGCGCGAGCCGCTGCTGGTGAACGCCTTGGTGAGCTCCGGAATGAGCGCGGCGGCCAGCGTGCCGCACGAGATGATGACCGAGAGCTTCCACCACAACCCACCGCCCAGCCCGCCGAGCATCCACGAGGACACGGCGAACGTCACCACGATGGAAAGCAGCGAGGTCAGCCACACCAGGCTGGTGAGCGGCGCCTCGAAGTTGATCTTGTCCTTCGTCGCGTTCTGCGACCGGAACACGGCACCGTTGATCGTGAACGACACGATCGAGGTGATGATCATGAGAATGCGCATGGTGAAGATCCACACCAGGAGCTGTGCCTTGTGTTCCGGCATGACGGCCAGCGCGATAAATGAGATCAGCGCGACGCCGGTGACGCCGTAGGTTTCGAAGCCGTCCGCAGTGGGGCCGACCGAGTCACCGGCGTTGTCGCCGGTGCAGTCCGCGATCACGCCCGGGTTGCGCGGGTCGTCTTCCTTGATCTTGAAGACCACCTTCATGAGGTCGGAGCCGATGTCGGCGATCTTGGTGAAGATGCCGCCGCCGATACGCAGCGCCGACGCGCCCAGCGACTCGCCGATGGCAAATCCGAGGAAGGAGGCACCGGCTGCCGGTCCAGGGACGAAGAGCAGGATGATCAGCATCATGATGAGCTCGACGCAGATCAGGAGCACGCCGATGCTCATGCCCGCCGTGAGGGGCACTTCATACACCGGCAGCGGCTTCCCGCGCAGCGATGCAAAGGCGGTGCGGCTGTTGGCGTACGTGTTCATGCGAATGCCGAACCACGCCACCGAGTACGAGCCCAGGATGCCGATCACCGACCACATCAGGATCAGTGCGACGCGTCCGGCGGAAAGGTGCGAAAGCACGCCGAAGTAATAGACCAGGCATACGCCGATGAAGACCTCGAGGAGGATCAGCAAGCGGCCCTGCTGCAGAAGGTAGGTCTTGCACGTCTCGTAGATGATGTTGGAGACGTCAGCCATGCTCTTGTGAACGGGCATGCGCTTGACCCTGTTGTACATGGCGAGCCCGAAGCCCATGCCGAGCAGGCATACCGCCAGGCCGATGTAGAGCAGCGTCATTCCGCTTACGGTCATGCCGAAGAGCGAGTACGACGTGTCGATGGCCGGGATCTGCAGGTCGAGCTCGGAGGCGTGCGCGGCCGCCGGCGCCAGAATGCCCGTCAGGACGACGGCGCACAACCACACGAGCGCGGCGTACGTCTTCATCGTCCGCGCTCCGGGGAAGCGTGTCATTCGCAACATGGTTTCTCCTCGTAAAGGTGGCTCCGGGAGGACGCACCCTTCCATGGTGCACTACCGGGGAGCCGTTGATTTCGCTTGGGACACTGGTCGGCTTCAATGCCGAGAGATAAGGCCCGGGATGGTAGCGTAGCGACCGTCGGGCCGTCAAGGCGGAGCTTGCCGGGCGGGCGGGAACGCCTCCGTCCGGGCTACTTGTTCAGCTGGAAGGTGATCGGGACCATGACCCACACTTCGACAGGGCTCGTGCCCTGGAGTGCGGGCTTGAAGATGGCCGTGCGCGCGGAAGCAACGCCGGGCGGCCGCAGGGGATCGGGGCCGTCCACGGCCTGGGCCTGCTTGACCTTGCCGTCCTTGCCCACCAGCACCTGCACCGTCACGGTGCCGTCGATGCCTGCTTCGCGGACCATTTCGGGATAGACCGGGGGCTGCACGCTCAGGAGAACGGGAAGCTCGTCAAAGGGCACGAACTCGCCCGGCTTGGGCGCATGATCGGTGTCGACCACCAGGGAGTCGTTGCCGCCGCCCATTTCGGACGCCGTAATCGGCGCCAGGGCGTCCGACATTTCGGCCTGCGACGCGATCGTCGACTCGGTCGCCTCCGCGTCGGGCACCGGCTCGGGGACACCGATGGTGGGCGGCGTGATGTTTTCCGCGAGGTTCACCTGCGGCGCCGATTCCTTCTGAATCGAAGGCGGCACACCGAGCTCGGTGAACTTCACGATCTGCACGTTGCGCGGAACTGCGTCCTCTTTGTTGGCGTGCGAGTAGACGTACCAGCCCGCGAAGATGGCGCCGCCGATCGCGATGCAGATCACGTTGCTCCACGAGAGCCAGCGTGCGGCTTCCTTGCGCAGCGGGTGTAGGTCACCGGTAACAGGGAGCTGGCCGGCGTTGGCCAGGGAGAATGTCTTGATCAGCGGCACTACAATCCGCCTCCCTGCAGGCCCTGTTTGTCGGCGTCCGTCATGGGAACGATGCTGAAGCGGTTCATGCGTGCTTCGTCGAGCGTGTCGAGCATGTTGACCATGTTGTTGTACTTCGCCTTGCGATCGATCTTGGCCAGGATGATGAGGTCCGGGTTGTAGTCGTGCTCGAGCACGACCGTCTCGCGCAGCTCGTCCCACGACAGCGGCTGAATACCACGCTTGCCGACGTCGTAGACCATCGAACCGTCTTCATTGACGTAGATGGTCATGACATTGCTTTCCTTGACCTTCACCGTGGCGTCTTTTTCGGGGAGATTCATTTCCATGGCGAGCGGACGGCGGAACACCGTGGTCACCATGAAGAAGATGAGCAGGAGGAAGGCAACGTCCACCATGGGCGTCATGTCGACGCGAACGCCGACGCGCTTGCGCTTGCGCAGGCCGAGCGCTGTTTTGCCGCCTTTTGCTTCGGGTGTTTGTACGTCAGCCATGGTTTCCTCCCCCCTTTCCCGTTGGTTCTAGTGCTTGCGCGTGTGCCCGCTGCGCGCGCCCTTCTTGGCCGCACCCTTGCCTTTTTCATCCTTGATGTCCGTCATCAAGTTGAAGCGCAGGGTCTTGGATTCGGCGAGCGCGTTCATCACGTCGGCCATGTCTCCGTAGTCGCCTTCACGGTCGCCCTTCAGCACGACGACGGCGGCCGGGTTGCGGCTGCGCCATGTCTCGATGGCGGCCACGAGGTCCTTCTTTTCGACAAGGTTCGTTTTCGAGAGGTCTTCGTTGGAAATATACGTCTCGCCCGCCTTGTTGACGGTGAGAATAATCGTCTTGGTCTCCGGAACGTGAATCTCGGATTTCGATCCCGGAAGCTTGACGCTCACCTGTTCCGGCGGCTTGAACGACGTCGTCGTCATGAAGAAGATGAGGAGCAGGAAGGCGACATCGACCATGGGGGTCATGTCGATCTTGATCCCGATGCGTTTCTTCTTGTGAGACACGGACTGCTAACCTTCGTTCCGGTCGGCCGCCATGTTGGTCGCGGCGAGACTGGAGTGACGGAGCAGATCCATCACTTCGAAGCTCGTCTCTTCAATCGAGCTCTGGAAGTTGTCAACGCGCGTGGCGAAGTAGTTGTAGAGCATGATGCCGATGATGGCCGTCGTGAGACCGAGAGCGGTGTTCACGAGCGCTTCCGAAATGCCGATGGCGAGCTGCACCGCGTCCGGCGCGCCGGCCTGTCCCATGGCGTGGAAGGAGCGAATCATGCCGATGGTGGTGCCGAGCAGACCGAGCATGGTGGCGATCGACGCGATCGTCGACAAGGCGCTCAGGTTGCGCTCGAGAATCGGAGTCTCCAGCGCGGTGGCTTCTTCGATGGCGTGCTTGGTCTCTTCGAGCAGCTCGCGCTCGTTGGCCGCCGTCGGCTTGGTGAGCTCGTAGCGCTCGAGACCGGCGCCCACGACGTTGCCCAGCGTTCCGCCGTGCTTGCGGCAGGCTTCGATGGAGCGTTCGAGGTCGCCCGCCTGGATGCCGTCTTTCACATTACGGACAAACTTGGCGACGCCGCCCTTGCCGCCCGCGCGCCACAACACGAGTGCACGCTCGACGGTGAATGTGAAGGTGAGAAAGAAGCACGTCAGACCGATCACGAGGAGCGGGCCGCCCTTGCGCAGGTACTCCGGCGCGTTCTTCCAGATGAAGTAGGAAACCGCCACCGAGGCGATAAAAATGAAGAGAAATATGAACCGTTTCATTCCGCTCCTTCCGAGACTGGCGCGGGCATGGCTCCCGCCATCGCGCTGCGTGCGTCGTTTCCGTGCGTTATCGTGATCTGGTGCGCCGGGTGTAACTTAAGAGGCGCGGGGAGATTGCAGTGTAGCGGCCCCGCGCCTCTTTCGTCAAACAGAAAAAGGCAAGCCTCTCTTATCCTCTGTCCGCTCATCCGCCGCGAGCTTTGTTCAACGTCTCCATGCCGCGCTTGAGCGTGGCGTTATTGGGGTCAATGGCCTGCGCTTTCCGGAACGCCGCTTCGGCGTCGTCCAGGTTCCTCAAGCCCAGGTAGGCCTGCCCGAGGCCGGCCCAGCCGTCGGCATTCTTGGGCTCGGTCGTGGTCGACATCTTGTAGGCGTTGGCCGCCTCCTCGAAGTTCTGGTTGCGCAGATGGATGAATCCCAGCCCGCGCAGCGCCTTGGCGTTGGCCGGGTCGATGGCGAGGGCGGTCTCGTACGACTTCTGCGCCGCCGCCAGCGAATCCTGGGAGACCAGCGCCTGGCCCAGCAGCACGTGCCCGATCACCAGCTTCTTGTCGAGATTGATGGCACTCCGGAAGGCCGGGATCGACTTGTCGATCTGCTTCAGCTGGAAGTGCGCGACTCCCAGGTTCAGAAAGTAGAGCGGCTTTTTCGGATCGTGACGAATCGCCTGGCGGAAATACGTCACCGCCGAATCGGGGTGCTGCGCCTTGAAATTCATGAGCCCCAGCTGGAAGTAGGCTTCCGCCGCCGTCGAGTCCATCGCGACCGCCTTGTTCAGGCTCTTGCGCGCGGCGTCCATCTGCTGGGCGTCGACCTGCTGTGCGCCGATCAGCGCGAAATCGTCGGCTTCCAGTTTGGCGCTGTCGGGAAGCGCTGCGTACATCGCCACCGCGCGTGACTGATCGGTCCGGTTGCGGCTGCGAATGGCCGCGCGCGCGTAGGCAAGGCGCACGTCCCAGCGCGAGCTGTCCGCCGCCATGGCTTCGTTCGCCGTCTTGAGCGCCTGCCCGTAGCGGCCCGCTTCACTCAGCGATTCCGCCAGGCCCACTTTGGCGCTGATGTCATTGGGCTCGAGCTGTACGTAACGCAGGTAGATGCCCGACGCTTTGTCGTATTGCTTCGCCAGCATGTACAGCCCCGCGAGATCTTTCAGTACCGGCGTATAGGTCGAGTCGAGCTGGACCGCCGCCACGTACTTGTCGCGCGCCTCGTTATACTTGTCCGCCTTCTGGTAGAGCGTGCCCGTGTAGTGCAGGAACGACGCTGTCGGCGTGAAGCCCGGCGTGCGCAGCACTTCTTCGCACGCGTTGATGGCGAGCTGCGGCACGTTGCGTTTCTCATACACGAGCGCCACCAGCTTGCCGTTGCGCGGATCGGAAGGATTCAGGTGCAGCGCAGTGAGCGCTTCCGTTTCGGCCGCTTTGAGATCGTTGGACGCGATGTAATAGATGGCGAGACCGCGGTGATAGAGATCCTCGCCCTGGCCCACACCGCGGCGGCTGCCGCCGAAATCGAGCTGCGATTTCGCCTTGTCGAGCTTCTTGTCATGGATCAGGATGCGCGCCTCGCCATAAACGCCCGGCCAGTAACCGCCGTTGGCCTTGCGTGCTTCCATGATGTGCTCGGTGCCTTCCGGCCACTTGTCGGCGTCGATGAGAATGATGCCGAGACCGGCGTGCGCTTCCGCGAACGATTTTTCGTTGGCGCGCTTGCTGATGTCGAGCGCTTCGCGATAGAGCGCTTCGGCCTCTTCCAGGCGGCCCGTGCGCGCGTCGACTTCGGCGAGGCCCCACTTGGCCTTGGAGAGCTGGTAGCTCGCCGCGATGGCTTCGTTGAACTTCGCCTTGGCGTCATCGAGACGGTTCTCCTCCAGGGCCTTGGTACCGCCGCGGATGGGATCGTCTTCGTAGCGATAGCTTTTCTGCGCGCGCGCATTCGCCGCCATTCCCGCCAGTACGAGGCTCATCATCGCGACGGCCAGGAGCGCCGTCCGGAGCGACGAGGGCAGGCTCAGCGCCCGGGCGCCGAGGTGGGGTTGACGGGTTGCGGCCTGTGAGATCTCTGTCATTGGTCCTCCTTCGAACCATTTTCACCCAGTGGGTGCCGTGTAATGACGATCGAACGGGCGGTCTGGCGGGCGGGAAGAAATCCCGCGCGCTCGATTTGCCGCTGTCCGCGATCGCTCGTCAGGTGCGTGACAAACATGGCGCCGCGCACGCTGCCATTGGCGAGACACGCGGCATAAAGATAATGATACAGGGGATAGTCACCGTAACCGATTCGTTCATATTCGGGCATGGCGGCGGCGCCACCCTTGTCGGCGCGGATCGCCACCGCGTGCACGCCTTCCGTCAGCACCGTGTCGGGCAGGCTCAGCGTGCTTGTCACTCCAATGCCGCGCGGGTCTGCAATCACCGCGTCGACCACCTGTTTCTCATCCTTCAAGAACGTCACCGACGGCGGCACCGGCGCCGTCTGCGAAAATCCCAGGCACTTGCGCAGCGCGTCCCACAGCCCCTGGTTGGGATCGGGCGCGTACACATGATCGAACGACGCCACCCGTTCTCCGCGCAGTGCGTGGCGCAGATCGCTCGCGTTCAGCGAATCCGGCCCGGCGCCATCGTGCGCCAGGATCTCGATGCCGCCCAGCGCAATGGGGAAGGTGAGCACCGAGTCCTTCACCGCCGTGAGCATGATCGAGCGCTCTTCCCGGTTGGGCGGGCGGTACATCAACCCGACCTCCGCGCGGCGGTTGGCCATGGCTTCCAGCGCCCGCGCCGTCCCGCCTTCGATCACCCTGACGTGCATGCCGGGGGCGCCGAACGTGTAGTCGTCGATGATTTGCGGCACCAGATCGGGTGCCAGCTCAACCCCGGCCAGCGTGATTGTCCGGACCGTGTCGCTTTCCGTCGAGAAGCGGAAGCCCGAGCCGCCGGTCCGGAGGGCCGGACCGCGCAACACGATCACAACCACCACCACGAGGAGATAGAACGCGACGCGGACAATAAGCCACCTGGGCCGATGGCGAGAAGCCTCCATAGGTCCTGTTCGCTTAACACCCCGATTATGAGGTAACCACAGTGCGCAGTGAGCGTCCCAAGTCCGACTCAAACTTAGTGGACGCGCCGGACCTCGTCAATCCCCGGCGCGGTCCCTCCAGCATTGACAGAGTCGGAACCCGGTGCTAGGGTACCGCCCTACAAACGCCTTTCGGACCACCGGACCGCCATAGTGGCGCTAAAAATGACCCCGAGGACGCACGGGCTCGGTACGGTCCAATTCTTCCAGGAGTGAAATCGATGAAGCGAGAGTTGCTGTTGGTGTGGGCCGCGTGCACCCTTGCGACAACCCTGTCCGGGTGCCACAAAAAGGAAGTGGTCGAAGACCCTTACGTCGAAGCCACGCTGCGGGAAGCGACCTATGGGGAGGTCATCAGCGACGATTTCACGTACAAGATCGTGAAACCCGAAATCGTCGACAAGCTCGAGGACATCTGCGTCGTGAAGCAGAACAACATGAGCGAGTTCTTCACGGGCGACCGCATCGCGGCCAAGATGGACAGCCTGACCTCCGTGGACAGTCTCACCTTCCGCGTCATCAAGAGCTTCAGCCCCATCGTGCACTTCGAAGTGCAGAACATCGTGACCGCCAAGGACTCCGTCGTCATTCCGCAGACGCGACCGATCGCGTTTCCGCGCACACAGGACGCGATGACGTTCACCCCGCCCGACGATTACAGCGTCGTGCAGATGGGCGTGTTCAAGTGGAACGACACCGACGGCCTGCGCAAGATGATCAGCAAGAAGTATGCGATCCAGGCGCGACTTTCATACTCGGCGGCGGACACGGCCTGGGTGCTGTCGGGCTACGAGCCGTCGTCGTGGGGACAGATTCCGAAGCTGCGCATTCCGGGCTACGGCCGTAAAGACGGCCTGCGCCCGAGTCTCGAGATCGTGTTGCGCATGCTGATGGCGACCAAGCAGGATTTTGTGGGCGGCGTCATCTACAAGGACATCGAGCCGTGGGACTACCGCCACAAGAACTACTTCTGCGGAACCGCGGAGCTCGCTTACGTGCGCTATCTCGACAAGGTGTTCACGCGCTGATTTTTCTCCGAAAGAGTTTTCGATGGGAAGGGCGTCGCGATGGCGGCGCCCTTCTTCTTTCGCTACACTGGCAGCGCGATGCGTATTTCTTTCGTCGAACCCCATCTCGAGCTCTACGGCGGGATTCGCCGCATCCTCGAGTTCTCCAATCGTTTCGTTGAGCGTGGCGAGACCGTGACGATCTACCATCCCGCGGGCACGGCGTGCACGTGGATGGAGTGTCGCGCCGCGGTGCGTCCCCTGCGCGCTCTCCACGACGACGCGCACGACGTGCTGATCTTCAACAATCCGCCGGATTATCCGCACGTGCGGCGTGCGCGGGCGCGCGCGAAGGTGTTCTACATTCTCGAGCTCTACGATCGCGACAAGCTGCTGCGCTTCGATCCCAAGATATTCTGGCCGCGCAAAGGCCGCATGCTTTCCCTCAAACGAACGCTGCAAATGCCGTTCGTCATGGTGGCCAATGCGAGCTGGATCCAGGAGTGGCTGCGTGAACACATGCGCATCGAGAGCGAACTGCAATTGGGCGGCCTCAATCGCGAGCTCTTCCACCCCGTCGAGAGGGCGCGCATCCAGGATGGTGTTTTCCGGGTCCTGTGCTCGGGGGACCGGCGCGAGCACAAGGGAACCGCCTCTATTATAGGGGCGATCGAGCGACTGCCCCGCGGGCGGCCGGTGGAGCTCGAGACCTATCACGGCAAGGGAATTCCCCAATCGGGAATGGCGGCGGTATACGCGCGTGCCGATCTGTTCGTGGATGCGCAATGGCATGCGGGCTGGAACAACCCTGTCATCGAGGCGATGGCGTGCGGTACGCCGGTGGTGTGCACGGATATCGGCGGGGTGCGCGACTTCGCATTCCACGAACGCACGGCACTCCTGGTTCCGCCGCGTGATCCGGGCGCTCTGGCATCCGCCATCGCGCGCATGATCGACGATGCGGCGCTGCGCGAACGCCTCGCTGCCAACGCGCTCGCCGAAGTGAAGCGCTTCGACTGGGACCGCGCGGCGAACGAATTCCTGGACAAGCTCTACCGTTATGCCGGACAAGCGCGCGTGACTGCGCATACATCATGAAACGCTTGCTGCTCGTGGTGGTTTCGCTCGTGGTCGTGTGCGGTGTGCTCGAGGTCGTGCTTCGCACCACGCATCTCTTTCATGCGCGGCTGTCGTGGACGGAACCCGATCGTGACATTGGGTGGCGTTTCACTCCCGGTCGCGAGTACTGGTTCTTCGGCGAAAATGATCACGCCATCACGGGACGCATCAATGCCATGGGCTGGCGCGACCGCGAGCGAACGGTTGCGAAGCCGGCGGGGACCTTTCGCATTGCCGTGCTCGGCGACAGCTACGTGGAAGCCTTCCAGGTCGAGCAGGACAGCACGTTTGTCGCGCGCGCCGAGCGCGCTTTCAAGCAGTCCCACCCGCCCGCGTTCAACGATGTTGAAGTGATGAACTTCGGACGCTCCGGGATGTCCCCGACGGAAGAATCCATCGTGCTGCAGCGCGATGTGCTTCCGTGTCATCCCGACGCGGTTCTGCTCCTGTTCACGCCGCACAACGACATCGCGGACGTAAATCGCGCCACCGCCGCCGACAAAGAGCGTCCGTTTCCCGGGCCGGAACGTAATGGAAGCGACGTGATCGTGTTCGACAAGTCGTTTGTGCAGCAGCGCGGCTTTCGCATGCGCGAAGCCATCAATCCTCTCAAGCAACATTCGGCACTGGTGTCGCTCGTCGTTGAGCGCTATAACGCCGCGCGCTTCGCGCGTGCGCAACAGCATGTGCGGGACGCAGCCGTGTTGTCGCCCGAGCAGAGCCTGTGCACCGCTCATCCCGATTCGGTGTTCGCGAAAAACTATATGGTGTGCAAGAAACTGATCGAGACGATGGCGATGGCGTGCCGGGGGCAGGGCATACTCTTCGAGCTGGCTTCGGTGCCGCTCGTGTACGAGGACAGTGCCGTCGCGCGCGCGCAGAAGATCGATCCTGCCTTCGATCCCGGCTTTTTCGACGACGACCTGGGAGCTCTCGCGGAAGCGGGAGGGTTTGTCTACGTCCCCCTGACGGCGGCGTTTGCGGCGCGCTCGCGAGCAGGAGCGAATCTGCAGTGGACGCATTGGAACTACCGCGGTCACCGGGCCGCCTTCGAGACCCTCCTCAACCCGGGGAAGCCGGGGATAACGCACTAAGAATCATGTAGTTGTGCCTTGAGGCCGGGCCCCAGGAATTTCCTAAGAATTTTCGAAAAAGGTGATTGACGGTATCTGGCAGCTCGGATATATTGGCCGGTACCTCAGCGAATTCTTGCCGACATCTTTTGCGGATAGAATTAGCTACTTCGGACTCAGGGAGTTTCTTCCTGTCCGACACGATCTTTGAAAATCGAATAGTGTGTGTGAGCCTTTAGTCGAGTTGATTTGAGGCTGTGCGCTACGCGTCTCCGCTTCCGCGGGATCGCAAGGCAAACAGCCCTTGTTAAGTACTACAAAGATTGTCAGTCGAACCGGCCGGGCGAAACAGACGCGGCGAACCATCGATCTCGAAAGAGAGTGGTGGTTTGCAATCTGCTTTTGCTCTGGTCGAGTTTCTGATTCAAAGGATTGAATAATCTTCTACAACGGAGAGTTTGATCCTGGCTCAGAACGAACGCTGGCGGCGTGGATTAGGCATGCAAGTCGAACGTGAAAGCCGACGTAGCAATACGAAGGCGAGTAAAGTGGCGAACGGGTGAGTAACGCGTGGGAAACCTGCTCCAGAGTGGGGGATAACAGTTCTAACGGACTGCTAATACCGCATGATGCTACGGGTCGATGACTTCGTAGTTGAAGGAGGCCTCTGTTTCAAGCTTTCGCTCCGGAATGGTCCCGCGTCCTATTAGCTTGTTGGTGGGGTAACGGCCTACCAAGGCGACGATGGGTAGCCGGCCTGAGAGGGTGGTCGGCCACACTGGGACTGAGATACGGCCCAGACTCCTACGGGAGGCAGCAGTCGAGAGGCTTCGGCAATGGGGGAAACCCTGACCGAGCGACGCCGCGTGGGTGATGAAGTTTCTCGGAACGTAAAACCCTGTCAGGTGGGATGAAATACCATTCGGTTAACACCCGAGTGGCTTGACAGTACCACCAGAGGAAGCTCCGGCTAACTCCGTGCCAGCAGCCGCGGTAACACGGGGGGAGCAAGCGTTGTTCGGATTCATTGGGCGTAAAGGGCTCGTAGGTGGCTTTGTAAGTCGGAGGTGAAAGACCACGGCTCAACCGTGGAAACGCCTTC
>DATEHD010000213.1:0-5110 GCA_035279765.1 Candidatus Krumholzibacteriia bacterium
CAAGGGCCGGCGCGCACTTACGACGTGGAAGGAACTTCATTCTCGTCGCCGAGGTCGAAGCTGCGCATGCGATAGCGCAGCTTGTCGCGCTTGACGTTCAACAGGCGCGCCGTCTTGCTCTGGTTCCATTCCGACTCGGCCGAGGCCTTGAGGATCAGCGCCTTCTCCACATCGCTCACCAGGCCCTCGAAGTCGATGCCGTCTTCCGGGAGCGGCGCGGAAAGAATCGAGTCGAGCTTGCGGCCCAGCGTCCCTTCCTCGGCGCGGTAGCTCGAGAACGGAAGCATCTCGCGTTTCATCACGGGTCCGGTTTCCAGGAGCACCACGCGCTCGATCACGTTCTTGAGCTCGCGGATATTGCCCGGCCACGGGTACGCCAGGAGGAGGTGGCGCGCGTCGTCGTCAATCTGTGTGAAGTTCTTGGAGAACTTCGCGTTGAACATATTGATGAAATAATTGACGAACTTGAGGAGGTCCTCCTTGCGCTCACGCAGCGGCGGAATGTACATGGGGACCACTTTCAAGCGATAGAAGAGGTCGGCGCGGAACCGGCCCTCATCTACTTCCTTCTGCAGGTCACGGTTGGTCGCGCTCACCACGCGCACGCTGACATGGATGTCCTGCGTGCCGCCCAGGCGGCGGAATTCCATGCGCTCCAGGACGCGCAGGAGCTTCACCTGGATGGTGAGGCTCATTTCGCCGATTTCGTCGAGGAACAATGTCCCGCGATTGGCCAGCTCGAGCAGGCCCTGCTTCTGGCCCTTGGCGTCGGTGAAGGCGCCCTTCTCGTAGCCGAAGAGCTCGCTCTCGAGGAGTGTCTCGGGCAGCGACGCGCAGTTGATGTCCATGAACGGCTTGGTGGCGCGGCCCGAATACTGGTGGACGAGGCGCGCGATCATTTCCTTGCCGACGCCGCTCTCCCCTTCGATGAGCACGGTGGTGGTGTCGCTCTTCGCGACCTGCTGCACCACATCGTATACGCGCTTCATGCCCGGGCTCTCGCCCAGGATGTAGTCGAAGCCGATCTGCGGGTCCATCTGCCGCTTGAGCTGCAGGACCTCGCGGTTGAGGCGCTCGCTCTCGAGCCCCTTGCGGATCACCATCAGAAGCTGGTCCAGGTTGATCGGCTTGCTCACGAAATCGTAAGCGCCGTTCTTCATCGCGGTGACAGCAGTTTCCACATCGCCGAAGGCGGTGATCATGACGATCCCGATTTCGGGGAAGATCTCCTTGATGCGGCGCAGGACTTCGAGCCCATCCATGTCGGGGAGCTTCAGGTCGAGCAGCACGAGATCCGGCACCACTTCGCGGGCCTTGGCCACGGCCTCGGCGCCTGTGCGCGCCGTCACGGCCTCGTAGCCTTCCTGCTTCAGTGTTTTTTCGAGAAAGAACCGGATCGTGTCCTGGTCATCCACCAACAGAATGACCGACTTCACGGGAGTCTCCATGATGCACCTGCTTCACCGGTAAATAGACTGAAAATGTCGAACCGACGCCGTATTCGCTTTCGACGTCGATATATCCGCCGTGCCGCTCGATGATGCTGTGCGTCACGTAGAGGCCCAGACCGGTGCCTTCGGCCTTCCTGGAGAAGAACGGCTCGAAGACCCGCTGGCGATCCTCTTCGGTGAGGCCCAACCCGTTGTCCTGCACGCGGATGATAGCAAAATCCCCCACCCCGTCAAAGATTACGTCGGGCGCTTCGCGCGCAAACGACACACTGATCGTGACGTGACCGCCCTGGGTCGACGCCTCGATCGCGTTCTTGATCAAATTGATGAGTACCTGCGTGATGCGATCCGCATCCACCACCACCGGGCGCTGCCCCGGCGGAAGCGCCACGTCGACGGTGACTTCCTTGCGCTGTGCGAGGTCCGCCATGCCGGTGACGGTGCTGCGAATGAGCGATTCGAGCGAGGTTTCTTCGTAGATGAGATCGCTCACGCGCACCACGCTCATCAGATCGCCGATCAGGCGGTCGATGCGTCTCACTTCTTCCAGGATGAATTCGATATTTTCGCGCTGCGTATCCGCCACCTTGCCGGCGCGCTGCAGGTACTGGATACCGGCCGCAATGCCGGTGAGCGGGTTGCGGATTTCGTGCGCAATGCTCGAGGAAAAGCGCCCTAGCGCAGCGAGCTTGTCGAGGTGCGCAATCTGTTCCTCCATGCGCTTCTGCTGCGTGATGTCGCTGAACACCACCAGGGCGCCCTGCGGCTCTTTCTTTTCGTCGAGGAGCAGCGACGTGTTGACGAGAATGGGATCCTTGCTGCCGTTCTTCTTCACCAGCCACGCGTCCTGCTGGAACGCCTTGCGGCCCACGCGCAGCGTGCGCATCACGGGGTTCTCGTCGGCTCCGAGCTGGCTGTCGATGATGATCTTTTCGATGTGCATGCCCTTGAGCTCGATCTGGCCGTAACCTGTCAACCGCTCCGCGGTCTGATTGGCAAAGAGCACCGTGCCGCCGCCGTCCACCGTGATCAGTCCTGTCATCATGCTGTTGATGACGTCGTCGCGGAAGCGCTCCTCCTGCTGGAGCTCGGAGAAGAGCCGGTTGTTCTCCAGCATGGTGGCGAGCTGCACCGCCAGCGTCTCCACCGAGACCAGGTCCACGCGCGAGAGCGACGCCGCCTTGAATCCATCCGTCACGCCGAGCACGCCGAGCACCGGCACCTTGCCGCACGCGGGGCAAGAGAAACCGTGTTCGATGGATGCGGCTTCGCGCCGCACCTGGCTCATCTGCAGCACACAGTCGGGGCGTGTCTCGCAGCCCTGCGTGGCGCCGCTCTTCACCAGCGGCACGACGATGTACGAGGTCATGGTGCTGTCGCGGAAGGGATCGGCGCTGCCGATGTGCCCGACCGGATGCATCTCGGGATCGCGGATCAGCACCGACTGGTGCATCTGCACCGACTTGCGCAGAAGACCATCGAGATCGGCGAGGGGCACGCGCGCCTGGTGGTGCAGGTGCCCTTCCGGCGTGTCGCGAAACACGTACACGTTGAAGGCGCGGGAATCGGCGTCGTACAGACCGATGAAGAGCTCGCGATACCCGAGCCCCTTGGAAAGAAAATTGATCACCGCATCGATGACTTTGCTCTCGTCGAGCGACGACACCAGCGTGAGGCCGATCTCCTTGATGCTGAGCAGCTGGATGTTCTTTTCGACAAGCTGGAAATTCTTGCGCTCGAGCGCTGTCGCCACTTCCTTGAGCGCCTTGTAGACCGCTTCGTCGACGTCACCGGTGCGCACGTTGCCGAATTCGCCGATGGCATCACCGTGAATCTTGCGAATGCTCTCGACCACCGCCTGGTAGCGGATGCGGACCCGTCGCGACTCGAACCATACGTACCCGAGCGACAGACCGGCGACAGCCGGAATGAACGCCCACCACGGCAGCACACGCGCGAACAGTGCGACAATGATGGTGGAACCCACGATTCCAACGATCACGCGGCGGCCCGGAATGAAGCTCATGACAGACATGGGTTATGGCGCCCCCGGAACCGGAGCGCCCGCCTGCGCCGGCGCCAGCAGACCGGCCTCACCGAGGCGCCGGGCCGCACCCGCGACGACGCCGAAGGGCAGCCGCGCGCGTTCCGCGATGTCGAGCAGCGAATGACGGCCGTCGGAAAAATTGAGCACCCAGAACAGTGCGAACTCGGAGGCCTGGTCGCGGGTGAGACCACCGGTGCGATTGTAGAGCCCGCGCTTACCCAGCTGCGGCTCACCCTTGGGATTCGTGTTGAGGTACACGCCGTCGTTCTCGATTACGTCGAGAATGGTGAGGCATGCGTCCAGCGACCCGGCGAGATGTTCCGGGCGGACAAACTCGAGGTCGTCGGCCGAGCTGTGATACTGCGGAAAGCGCCCGTGCGGCGTGCGCGAGAGCCCGCCCATCGGAAGGTCGAAGCCCGGCGAGCAATAGTTGCGCTCGTCGTAGCCATAGGGAACGAAATCCTCCACGTGCCCGCCCGAGGGATCCAGCGCCAGCACGTGGGCCGCGGCGCGGTCCACCAGTGCATCACCGCGGCGCGAGCGCTTGTAATGGAACGCTCCCCCATCACCCAGGCAGGCCAGCACCATGCCGTTACTGATCCGCGACAGTGACGCTTCGTTGCGCGCCAGCCACACGATGGACCCGATGATTGTGGGAATGAAGAGAATGCGGTGCGTGCAGCGCGGCGTCTGCCCCAGCAACGCGCGGGCCGTGGCCCATGCCACCGTGACGCCGCTCAGGTTGTCGTTACACATCGCCGGGTGGCAGGCGTGTGTCGAGATGAGCACCTCTTCGTCGCTGCGCCCGGGAATCACGCACTCGGCATATTCCAGGAACCCGTCCGCGATGCTGGAATCGATGACGACGTCGTATTCCGCCTCCGGCAACGAATCCAGGACGCGCTGCGCGAGACAGAACCCCCACGTCTCGCGGTAGTACGACGCCTTGTACGGGATCCAGTCCGGATGCTCGGGAACGGTATATAGATGAGGACGGAGCTCGGTGAGCGTCATGCGCCGGCGTACGGGCGTGCTGTAGTTCACAACGTGCAGGGGTGAATCGGCCACATCGACGACTTTGCGGCCGCTGGCATCGGCGATGTAGGCATCGCGCAGCGTCCACTCGCGCGGCACCGTCCAGTCGAGAACACGCGCGCCGGTGGGAACCCGCGTCACCGTGAGCGGAATGCTCTCCCCCAGCACGCGGAACACTTCGCGAATGCCCTGGCCGGTAATACTGCTCACCACCGGGCGCAGCCGGGCCATCAGCGCGTGCATCTCCGCGCCGGCATGCCGTGCATCCAGCCCTGACCTCAAATCCGCCATGCAGTCAAATCCGCAGTGAGGCGCCCGCTCAACGCTCCATTACCCGCCGCGCTTCCGGCTCGAGGTTCCAGCGCGACGGCATGTACACCAGGCCCCAGCGCGGGTGCAGGCCGCGGCCCTGGTTATCGTAGGCATTGGAATCTTCCACGTCGATGGCGATGCAATGGTCGAGAATGTCGAACCGCTGTCCGTTGGTGTCGCAGAACAGCGACAAAAAATACCGGTTGGGCTGCAGGAACAGATCGTCGATCTGAAGCTCGAGCATGCCCTCGCCCGCCGCGACTTC
>DATEHD010000214.1:0-2027 GCA_035279765.1 Candidatus Krumholzibacteriia bacterium
GGAATAGGGCGTGGCGCGGGGAAGAGGGTGCGGTGCAGCACCCTCTTCGTGTTTGTCGGGAGTTCCGTGCGAGGTGTGCGCATGCGGAGACTCGCGGTGGTACTGGCCGGGGCGGCAGTTGGTCTCGCGATCCTGGGTGTAGCGTTAGGCGTCGAGCGCTCGGGCCGCCGAAGCGCGCGCGTGCAGCCCGCAGCCGCCGACACCGGGCAGCGCCTGACACGACAACAAGTAGTGGACGCGCTGTCGCACGCGACGGACCAGGCGCCGGCCAACTTCGCGGGCGACGACCTCTCCGGCTTGGATCTCTCCGGCCTGGATTTCAAACAGGCGAATCTGAGCCACGCACGTCTGGTCGGGACGCGGTTCGTCCACGCGAGGATGTTCGGCGTCACATTGAGCGGCGCGGTGGCGCAGGGCGCGGACTTCTCCAACGCCATGCTCGACGTGTCGGTGATGCGGGGCACCGACCTGACACGAGCGACGTTGCGTGAGGCGAGCTTGTACGCGACGATCATGATCGGAGCGAATCTGACCGACGCCGATCTCTCGAAAGCGCGGGTGATCGCGGCGCTCAACAACGCGACGCTGGTGCGCGCGAAGCTCGAGGGGACGAACTTCGGCGCGGACCGCGGCAATCAGCCGATGGGACTGATGTTCACCAATCTGAGCGACGCGGACCTATCCGGTGCCGACTTCTCCGGGGCGAACTTGCGGAAAGCATCACTCGTGCGGGCGAACCTGACGAACGCGAATCTCGCGCGCGCCGATGTCTCCGATGCCAACTTCGATCAGGCCATCGTGGCGGGCGTGCGCGGCAAGGCGACGATCGTCGGCCTCGCCACCGCGCGCAATATGCCTAACGATTGGTGATCAGCCGAGTTTGGCCCAGATGCCGTTGGGCCAGCGGGAACGGATCCAGCAGTCGAGGCCGAAGCATCGGCCGGCGTGCGTGTACAGGAAGGCAATCATCATCGCGAGCAGCATGACGTGAAAGCCTTGCTGGCCCGAGCTCATGTGCTGGACGGCGAGTCCGTAGAAGATCACCTGCAGGATGCCGAAGAAAGCGCCGACCGAGGTGAATAGTCCGAGTGTGAGCGAAAGACCGACCGCAGCTTCGCCGAGTCCGGTGATGTGCGCGAAGATGTGCGGGTTTGCGGCAACGGTGTGCAGGAGGAAGTCGCGATACCAGCCGATCGGGTTGTCGGCGGCGTATTTGGTGAGGAGCTTGGGCATTACCGCGATCCACCGGGCATTGGCGGCGGGAACCGGCAAAAAGCCCCAGGCGAGGGCGATGGTCACCTTGGTGAACAAGCTCTTGACGAACCAGATCCCGACGACAATGCGTAAGCCCGCGAGCGCGGCCTGCGGCCTTCGCATGGCGGGAGGTTCGGTGCGTGACGTCATCGCGAGTTCTCGATAAGGGGAAACCGGCGCCGGATCAGAGCGCGTCTCGAGCAGCGTGCGCCGAGCGAGGAGACGGTTGTCAAATGCGAGACGGTCCACGCCTCACCAAATTTCGTGCGCGCATGGTAGCGATCGTCGCAACAGCGATTGGCGCGGCGGGATTGCGTGCGAACGCGCAGAGAGCCGGGTCGGCGAGTGGTGCGCCGACGAGCGAGAACGCCTTCCGCTTCTCCGCTCAAGTGCGCGGCCCGCTGCACGAGCTGTGGATGACGAGTCTTTCGGTGAAGCAAGAGCGAGTCGCGTGCTTGGGCGGCCGCATCGACCATGACGTAGTGTACATCACGCGCATCGCGGTGTTGGTGCCGTCGCGTGCGGACTCGGCGAACATCTCCGCGATCGCGTCGCTGCGGGAGTGCTCGGCGCCAAACTGGCTCGGTACGGTGCACACGCACATCGCGCAGTTCAATGGCAGGCCGTACACGATCTTTTCGGCACCGGACCGGTACGTGATGACGTTGTGGCGCGAGCGGTGGAAGGCGCCCGGCGTCTTCTGCATCCTGTATTCGGACGTGGATGCGACGTGCGAGTTGGGCAATACCGCGAGCGGTCACGTGCGGTACGAG
>DATEHD010000215.1:0-20399 GCA_035279765.1 Candidatus Krumholzibacteriia bacterium
AGCGGGTCCCCTAGGAAAACATAGGAGTCCAAGGTCCCAAGCGCTGTCGCGTTATCAGGCGCTGCCATTACCTCTGAATATGCTAACCGCATGGCAAGGAGCCATGATTCAGCCATCGATCTGTAAGGATTGTAGTTCAACTTTTCGATAAGACGCATTGTCACCAAATGATTTGCTGCCTGGTTGGTGGCGCTTGTTGGCCCAACCCATTCCATTGCCCCGCGTAATGGCTCACCCAAAAAGTCGACGCAGATTGGGGCACCAAACTGCCCTGCCTGCGCGAAGCCGGCGGCTTCACATGAAGCTGCAACAACCAGGCGCGCGTAGTAGAATGGTTGCAGCATAGTCATGCTCCATGTTGGCGTGGATGAGCGATTGAAAAAGAGTCCAGGGCGATCAGTACCGGACAGAGTTCCAGATATGAAGATCGCTTCCGGAAGGAGCGCATTGATTCTGTTTGCTGTCTCCAAATTCCAACCTGTTGTTCCAGACCATTGCGAATTGAGAAACTCTCCCACCTGAAAACTGCCTGGTGCAACTTGAGCAAGGCGGCTTTCCTGAGCATTAATCATGGCTCTGACTAGTTTACCGTCGTCATAGTTCGGAATCGTTCCTTCCCCATCGTACCCGAGAAACAAGATTTTCGAGGGCGCTGGCAACGCGTTGTACTCGTTCACTTTGTAGTAAGCCGCGTAGACTTGAGCTTCCGTAGAAAATGGCCACCGAGTCACAACGACGTCCGGGACTCCATCGTCGTCGACATCCGCGTACGGTCGGTCGGAGTAGACATAGGGCGTGCTAGCAGCAGTCGGCTTGTCCCACTTTGCCGGCAACAAGAACGTCGGCAAGGTTGCCGGGTCAGCGGACGCCGTGCTACTTCCCCGAGCACGGATGAAGGCTTCCCTTTTCTTCCGCCAGTAATCGCTCGTCTCCCACATGGCCGAAGACAAATCATCCGTCCACGTGCCGACGAGATGAAAATACTTTGTTCCGAACTCATAGTAGTAGTCGTGGATCGTTGTGCGTACAAAGGTCGCCACGTCTCCAGGAGCAATTTGCCCCAAGTTGATCACACGAACGTGATAGCCCTGCTGTTGACGTGCATACGCGATGGTGCAATCAACCCGGTTGTACAACGGTCCGGTGACGAAGATTACATAGTCCGGTGTGGTCGCCCAAGACGTGCATCCCGTCGTTGGCCCAAGAGACGGCAGCTCAGGGCGACGATCGGGAATCTGTTTGGACTTACCGGACTCGATTTGAGCTTTCTCCGCCGTTAATTCCGGCGAAGTCCAAGCCCGCTCCTCGGAGCGCACGTATTGCTCAACGGTATCTTTCTCGATCTCGACAAGCCGTACAAATTTCCGGGTCGGCAAACCAGACAGTTGGTGTTCACCAATGTCTGGTCCGTCAGATCCAATGACCTTCCACGGTCCAGATCGTGACTCGCTGGATTCGATTAGGTAGACTTCCGTGCCATCCTCAAACAGGGTGTACCACGACACATTTCCATCAATGCTCGAGAAGTTCTTGATTGCGACGTCCGGACAGCCGCTGCCCGTACATCCACTACTGCAACCCGCCCCCGCCGCGCCAATCGTGAGGCGCTGAGTGGTGCTGCACTCAAAGAAAAATTTGAGGTCACCACCTGTGAGGCTCCACGGGTTAACTTTGGGCGCAATCATGCTACTAGTAACCATCGGGAAAGCCAAATTGAGCGTCTTGTAGGACGACTGCATCATGTAAAACATCAGTAATGCATGAGCCGACAGGAACTGGTCATTTGTGCATGTGCCGTTGCCGGCCAGCTTGTTCGTTGCCTTGAAGCTGCCACCCGATGACCCGTCGCATGTGGATACAATCGCCAGGTCACAACCCGCGGGATATGTATCGAAGTAGTGCGCACTTAGTACGATTTGGTAGATGTCTCCATAAGTTACATCGTGAATCACTCCTACGTCTATGTCGGTGGCCTGAAAGTAATGGTTGTTGATGAGTTCGGTTCGTCGCTGCAGGGCATCAGCCAGGCCAACGCGCCATTCGACTGCGAGCCAAGTGGTGGAAGTGTTATTAAACGAGGTCGAAAAAGTGCCGCCATGTGAGCCAAAATTCAAGATGCCATAGTTGCCGTGCTCTAATGTGCTCTGGAAAGTGGTAACATCAAGACCCAGCACGCCGGTTCCGTTGTAACTCGTGAAAACATAGCCACTGTCGCTGAGCGCGTCATTGCCGGGGAAATAGTTCCCTAGCTGTTGATAGAATGGCTGAATCTCAAGCACTTTCTTAGGATCGACTAACGGCGCTGCCGCACCACGGACCGTCAATGGTGCGAAGAACAGAATGCCGATCGCACAGAGAGCTCCTTTGAGAGTAGTCATTTCTCCCCCCCCCCGCTTGCAACGAAGTCACGTACGACAGCGCCATCCCAAAAGTACCGGCCAATCTTCAACGGCCTGTAGTGAACGCCTGTGCGATCGGACCGTTCGATTTCTGCTTCGGAGGCAATCTCGGCCAACGAAGCTCGTACGCTCGCCGCCTCGGAAATCGGAAAGGAGTAGGCGTATCCCGCTCCCTTTACCACCAGAAGGCCGGGCCGGAGGTGCGTCGTCAACTCCTCAAATGCGGCATCGGCTGGTGTTTTCACCGGTTGATTGGATTGCGTCCCGTTGCTGCCAAAAAACATCACTCTTTGACCCTGATACTCGATTGCAAAACCGTCGTTAGTTGCCAGGCTAACCGTCACCGTGGCTCCATACTCAGGTACGTTCATCGGAAAGGTCGCGCCAGAATCGTGCGCCACGCCGCTAACAGTCATTGCTCCAGTTTTCTTGTCGCGCGAGCTCCGCACCAAAGTGGCGGCCGACTGGATGACATTCGCAATTTGTTGGATATCGGGCGTCACGTCGGCGGCAGGTGCGGCAGTCTGTTTTGGTGGGTAGAACAACACACCGTTCACAGTGACTAAATCTTGCTTCTTTTCCACAAGGTAGCCCCTGCGACCTTGGTACGTGGCAACTGGGACTTCTTTTCCGTAGAGAATCAGTTCGCACCTTTCGACAAACCTCTCCGTGGCTCCGACTGTTTCACCGCCAGGGGCCTGATTCGCAAGGAACAGGATCGGAATCCACGTAAGAAGAGCAGCTCTTGTTATCATTATGTCTCTCATTTCTACTGCAAGACTGGAAAAATCAGCCCAAGCTGACGAGTGACTCCGCTGGGCACGCGATATAGTCGTCCCGCGACGATGGCAACCGGCAGGAGTAAACTGGTGAGCCAGTGGAACTCTGGCAAAACCAAACACGTGAAGCCTCCCCGGCCGTGACGCTATCTTGGCTCTGGCTTAGATGCACATTTATGTAGGGGATCGGGGCGAGGTACTTGACGTCATGTTCTCCCCATGCCGTGCGAACAAAGCTTACTCCTGCTTGCGTAAACCGTCAACCAAGCGCTCCGGTGTCCAAGTTGACTAAATCGAGATCGGCGTTGGGTTGTCAGCCCTGGACGCAGGCGTCGTCCCCCGCGGGTGTGTGGGAGTGACTCGTTCGAGGTGGTAGAGCCGCATCCTCTCCGTAACGATTAGAATCAAGAGCAGGAGTATGTTTGGCCGGTTTTTCAAACTTTCTCCGAACCGTTGTCGTCACACGAATCCAGCCCGGTTGACAGTATCGAGCCCGTCCGGTAAATTGTAGGCCGCTTCAGATAAGGCCCAGCGGCATCATCCATAAGACTTTCGGTGGCGGAGTAGCTCAGTCGGTTAGAGCAGCGGAATCATAATCCGCGTGTCGGGGGTTCGATTCCCTCCTCCGCTACCATTTTTCTTTCCACTCTATGACAGCCCTCTCCGTGCTCAAGATCGCGGGAATGGCCGTGGCGATCGTCACGGCCCTGGGGATTGCCTACGCACTGATATTTCTGCGCGACGAGCAAAGGAGAGACCTATACCAGCGAAGGATCGAAGCATTTGCCGGCTCTGAAACCATCGGCGCGGGGCTGATCCGGGTTGTGATCGTCTTAATGCTGTTCCCCTTGTTTATTCTCGTGTTCATTCAACCGCTCAAGCTCCTGACGTTCGGTTTGTATTTTGTGCTACCCAAGACGGAGTTGATTCAGAAGGTGCTGACCACATCCGTGTGGATCAATGCGGCGGTCGCGGTGGTATGCGCTTTTCTCCTTTGTCGTTGGCTGTGGATCAGAATCGCAAAGTCCCCCAGCTAGACGTCCGGTCCTTCCCATTCTTGGGCGTGATATAGTTCGGATATGAATCACGTCGATCGTGATAACCCAGTTGCGCGTGCGCTGCGAGGAGCATTTCCCCGGCGCAGTGTCATTGTCGCCGCCGTGTCTGGCGGCGGCGATTCGATGGCGATGCTGCATGCGCTCTGCCATCTTGCGCCCGAGCTGGACCTGACGGTAATTGCGGCCCACTTCGACCACCAGCTGCGCAAGCATTCGCACCTGGATGCCGAGCTTGTCGCCCGCATGGCGTATCGATGGGGTGCGCGCATTGCGCCGGGACGCGGCGACGTGCGTGAGCACAGAACTAGAAGGGGAACGTCGATCGAAGCGATGGGGCGCGAAATGCGCTACGCGTTCCTGGAGCGCGTTGCGGACGAAACCGGCGCGAGCGCGATTGCAACGGCGCACACGCGCGATGACCAGGTCGAAACCATTCTGATGCGCATCGACCGGGGAGCGGGAGCGCGCGGCTGCCGCGGGATTCTTTTCCGGCGCGGTCGCGTCGTTCGGCCCCTGCTCGGGGTGACGCGCCGGGAGCTGCGCGACTATTGTCGTGAGCACGGCGTTCCGTACGTGGATGATCCGAGCAACGACTATCTTGAATACTTGCGCAACGGGATTCGCCACCGCGTGCTCCCCGACCTGCGCCTGTGGTACCCGGGGATCGACCAGGCGCTCCTGCGTATCGCCGAAAATGCCGACGCGGAGTTCCGGCGTGCGGAAGCCGCCACCAGCAGGCGCTTGCAGGTGTACCTGCAGCCTGAATCGGAGCGTACATGGGTCCTCGGGCTGGAAGCGTTCCATGGCCTGGATGATTCCGCCGACCGGCTTCATCTCATTAATGCCGCGTTCGAAACGATGAGCGCGCGCGACGACATCACCGCGGAACACCACGAGGCGGTGCTCGCCCTGATCGATGCGGTACCGGGCACAATCGCGAGTCTCTACCGCATGCACGTGCGTCGCGAGCACGATGGTCTCGTCTTCGCGCGCAACAGCGACGTGCCCGAACGCGAGCTTTCCATGCACGTGCTCACGGCACCCGGACAACTCGACCTGGACGGCTGGCACATCGACGCCGAGCGCATCGAGGCGCCCGGCCCTGATCAACTTTCGAATACGCGCCGCGGTGTGGCGTACGTTGCCTGCGACGACACCATGGTGGTGCGCTACCCGCGCGAAGGCGATCGCATCCAACCCTTCGGTATGGAAGGTCACAAGAAACTGAGCGACGTGTTCATCGACAGGAAGATTCCCAAACGCATGCGAGCGGCGACACCTGTCGTCGAAGTGGACGGTGAGATCGTGTGGGTGGTGGGTGTGACAACCAGCGAACGCTGCCGGATCAGCCAGGAAACCCACACGGTCGTGAAGCTGACCGCCACCCGGAGGGAGCCATGATGACGGACCGCGAGCCCATGCCCGGCACCGTCCTACTCAGCGCCCAGGATATCGCGGCAATTGTGGCCCGGCTGGGCGGGGAGATCTCCCGCGATTACGAGGGGCGCCTCCCCATCCTGATCAGCCTGCTCAAGGGCGGAGTGGTATTTTTGGCCGACCTCATCAGGCAAATCACGATCCCTCATCATATAGAGTTCCTCCAGGTGTCGTCCTATGGCGGCTCGACCACGTCCAGCGGCCAGGTGAAGATCCTGACCGACCTCGAGGTGAGCATCCAGGGGCGTGATATAATCGTCGTCGAGGACGTCGTAGACACTGGCACAACTCTGGCTTATATTATGGAAGTATTGAGGTTACGGAATCCGGCCAGCCTCGAGATCTGTGCTCTCCTGCGTAAACGCAGCGCCAACCCGGCCGGAATTCCGGTTCGATATCTCGGTCAGGAAATACCCGGTCGTTTCGTTGTGGGGTACGGTCTGGACTACAGGGAAAATTTTAGACATCTTCCGTTCATCGCGGCGCTCGAACCCGATCCCGCCGCCTGATTTGGATTGTTTGAAGACTGTTTTCTAACGCTGAAAGTTTCGAATGGCTGACAATCGCGACCCCGAACGGCGACCGCGCTCGCCACTGACTCCTCGCCCGCCCATCGGACGGCCCAACCGCCCCCTGAAGGCCATGATCTTCTGGGTGGTTCTTGTGCTCGTTCTGCTCGTGGCGTTCCAGATGTTCGAGATGGGCAAGACGCCGCAGTACCGCATCTCGTACTCGGAGTTCCTGGCCCAAATCGACAAGGGCAACATCAAGAAGATTACGTTCAAAGGACAGGAAGTCCGCGGCGAGCTCACGGTGCCCACGACGGTGCCGCTCACGTCCGCGACGGATCGCAGTCGCACGCGCGACGTAAAGGTCGAGCAGTTCACGCTCGTGCTTCCCACGGAGGACAAAGATCTTCCGCAGCGCATCATCGACAAGAACCCGAGCGCCGTCATCGAGGGACAGATTCCGGG
This sequence comes from Candidatus Krumholzibacteriia bacterium, assembly GCA_035279765.1. GTDB lineage: Bacteria > Krumholzibacteriota > Krumholzibacteriia > WVZY01 > JAKEHA01 > JAKEHA01. Next base: position 6,648 of record DATEHD010000215.1, read on the forward strand.
CGGCAGCACGTGGGTGAAGGTTGTGAGCAGCGGGCTTCCGCTCCTGCTCATCATTGGATTGTGGCTCCTCATCATGCGCCAGATGCAGGCCGGCGGTAACCGCGCCTTCTCGTTCGGCAAGAGCCGCGCGCGCATGTTCGGCGGCGATCGTCCGCGCGTGACGTTCAACGACGTCGCGGGCTGCGATGAAGCCAAAGAAGAGCTCGAAGAAATTATAGAGTTCCTGAAGGACCCTAAACGATTCCAGAAACTCGGCGGGCGTATTCCCAAGGGCGCGCTCCTGCTCGGCCCTCCGGGCACGGGCAAGACGCTCCTCGCGCGCGCTGTTGCGGGCGAAGCCAACGTGCCGTTCTTCTCCATGAGCGGTTCAGATTTTGTGGAGATGTTCGTGGGCGTGGGTGCGTCGCGTGTGCGCGATCTCTTCGAGACCGGCAAGAAGCACGCGCCCTGCATTCTCTTCATCGATGAAATCGACGCGGTCGGCCGCCATCGCGGCGCCGGCCTGGGCGGCGGTCACGACGAGCGCGAGCAGACGCTCAATCAGCTGCTTGTCGAGATGGACGGCTTCGAATCCAACGAAGGCGTCATTCTGCTCGCCGCCACCAACCGTCCCGACGTGCTGGATCCGGCTTTGATGCGTCCGGGTCGTTTCGACCGCCGCATCGTGGTCGATCTGCCCGACGTTCGTGGACGCGAAGGCATTCTCAAAGTTCACTCGCGCAAGACTCCCCTCGCCGACGATGTGGATCTGGGCGTGCTGGCCCGCGCCACGCCGGGTATGAGCGGCGCTGATCTGGCCAACGTGATCAACGAGGGCGCACTCCTCGCGGCGCGCGGCAACATGAACAAGGTCACGATGAACGTGCTCGAAGAGGCGAAGGACAAAATTTATCTCGGTCCGGAGCGCAAGAGCCGCGTCGTACGGGAAGAAGTCAAGCGTCTCACGGCCTATCACGAAGCGGGTCACGCCGTGGTGGGCGCGGCGCTCGAATACTCCGACCCGGTGCACAAGGTGACAATCATCCCGCGCGGACAGGCGGGCGGCCTCACCTTCTTCCTGCCCGAGGATGATCGCACCGAGTACTCGAAGAACTGGTGCCTGGACACGCTCACGCAGGCGCTCGGCGGCCGTGTCGCCGAAGAGCTCGTGCTCAATCGCATGGGCAGCGGAGCGCACTCCGACATTCAGATGGTGTCGAAGCTGGTGCGTCGCATGGTGACGCAGTGGGGCATGAGCGAGCGCCTGGGTCCGATCGCCTTTGGCGAACGCGACGAGCAGGTGTTCCTGGGCCGTGATATCGCACAGCACATTGAATACAGCGATCGCACCGCGCAGCTGATCGACGACGAAGTGAAGCGCATCGTCGACGAAGCCTACCTGCGCGCGAAGAAGATCCTCGAGGATCGGATCGACATCCTGCACCGCATGGCGAATGCGCTTCTGGAGCGGGAGACGCTCGACGCGGCCGAGATCAAGATCATCCTGGAAGGCGGCGTGCTGCCTCCGCTGCCGGTTCCGCCGGCTGCGGCCGCGGGCACGGGCACGAAGGAGACGGCTCCGGGATCCCGGGAAGTCGACCGTCGCAAGCCGATCTCGGGGATTCCGCCGATGGTGGAACCGGGTCCGACGAGCTAGTTATTGCGCGAATAGCATCGCGAATGAAACGGCGCTGACGAAAGTCGGCGCCGTTTTTCTTTTACCGCTGCCAACTACTTCTGGGTGTGATCCAACGATCGCTTGGTTAGCAGCTGTCGTTCTCTTTGATTCTGTGTCAGCGATGCGGCCTTTTGGAATTCGGTGCGGGCTTCGTCGAAGCGCCGGAGTTTTTCGAGCATGTCGGCGCGTGCAGCGTGGAGGAGATGGTAGCCCTCGAGTGTTCCCTGCGCGATGAGCTCGTCGATGAGCTTCAGTCCAGCCTGGGGTCCTCTGGCCATTCCGACGGCCACCGCCCGGTTGAGCTCGACGACCGGTGTGGGCATGATGCGCAGGAGCTCGTCGTAAAGTCTTGCGATGCGCGGCCAGTCGGTCTCTTGCGGCGTCAGGGCCCGAGCGTGACAGGCCGCGATCGCGGCCTGGGCGGTGTACATTCCGCGCGCGTCGCGCAGCGATTCGGCGCGCTCCAACGCGGTGAAGCCGCGCTGGATGGCCATGCGGTCCCAGCGCGAGCGATCCTGATCCAGCAGCAGAATGGGTTCGCCGGCCGCGTTGGTGCGCGCGCCGCTTCGCGACGCCTGGATCTCCATCAACGCCATGAGCCCGTGGACTTCGGCTTCGTCGGGCATGAGCGTCTCCAGCACGCGTCCGAGGCGCAGCGCATCCTCGCACAATGCGGGACGCAGCCAGTCATCGCCGGCGGTGGCGGTGTACCCCTCGTTGAAGATGAGGTAGATCACCTCCAGCACGGATGCGAGGCGCGCACCCAGCTCCATCCCGCGCGGCACTTCGTATGGAATGTGCTTCTCGGCGATGGTGCGTTTGGCACGCACGATGCGCTGCGCGATCGTGCTTTCGGTGGAGAGAAACGCGCGCGCGATCTCGTCGGTGGTGAGACCGCCCAGCAAACGGAGCGTCAGAGCAGTGCGTGATTCGGGCGGGAGCGCGGGATGACACGCGGTGAAGATCAAGCGCAGGAGCTCGTCGCCGATGTCATCGTCGAGCGCGCTGTCGTAGTCGGGACCCGCGAGCGAGCGCTCGTCGGCCAGGCGGCCGATCTCCTCGTGCTTCTCTTCGCTCATGTCGGCGTGGCGCTTGTGATCGATGGCCTTGCGCTTGGCCGCGGTCATGAGCCATGCGCCGGGACGTGCCGGCACACCGGAGTTTGGCCACTCTTCGAGCGCCGCCACCAGCGCGTCCTGCGCCATGTCCTCGGCGAGTCCGACGTCGCGCGTAATGTGCGCGAGCGCCGCCACCAGGCGCGGTGATTCGATGCGCCAGACCGCGGAGATAGTGCGATGGATATCGGGAGCCGTCACGGCTCCCGATCAAACCATCTCTTGCGTCCCGGTTTCAAGCCTTGGTGACGCTTACTTGCCGCGGTAGGCCGCCTTCAATTTGGCGATGTCGAACTTCTTCATCTTGAGAAAAGCCTGCTGCACGCGCGCCGCCTTCTTGCGATCCTTGTCGGCGAGCATCTTCTGCAGCATCTCCGGCACGATCTGCCACGTCACCCCGTACTTGTCCTTGAGCCACCCGCACATTTCCGCTTCCGGATGCGCCGAGAGCTTCGTCCAGTAGCGGTCGATCTCCGCCTGCGTCTTGCACGCGACGACGAACGACGTCGCGGCGGTGAATTTCTCGAACGGCCCCGCCGCCATGAGATTGAACTCCTGCCCGAGGAGCTGAACGCGGACGATTTCCACCGTGCCCGACGGCGTGTCGGTCATTGTCGACGCGCTGATGATCTTCGATCCCTTCGCGAACACGGACACGTAGAACTTGGCGGCCTGCTTGGCGTCTTTTTCGTACCAGAGAAACGGCGTGATTTTCGGCTGTGTTGCCAAGGCTTGTACCTCCGGTTGAGTTAGCGTTTCTTCTCGATGTCGCGGCGGATGCGCGCTTCCTGCTCCTGCACCTCCGGCGTGTACGCCTGGCCGAAGTCCTCCGCCTCGAAAATCTGACGGATCTCGATGTTGGTGTCGACGCCCGGGTGCGGGTGCGGGCAGCGCTTCATCCACTCGACCGCCTCTTCTTTCGACTTGGCCTGGATGATCCAGAAACCGGCGATGAGCTCCTTGGTCTCGCTGAACGGGCCGTCGAGCACGGTGCGCTGGTTGCCCTTGAACTGAATACGCGCGCCCTTGGAGCTGGACTGCAGCCCTTCGCCGGCGAGCATGACGCCGGCGCGCGCCATCTCTTCGTTGAACTTGCCCATCTCGGACAGCATCTTCTCGTCGGGCAGGATACCCTTCTCAGAATCCGGGGTCGCCTTAACGATGCACATGAATCGCATATCGATCTCCTTCAAGGTTTGGGTTCCGGCATCGTGGCCGTCACCATCACGACGAACATAGAATCCCGGAATCGACACCTGTAGCTCATTTTTTTGAGAAAAAATGGCGCGGCTGGCGGCACCCGCCGGAGTACAATGGCCTGTCAGGATAAAGCATGTTACCAATGATTTACATGATCCGACGGGCCGGTCCCGGGCAGCTTCCCGGGGTGGTCGCCTGCCTGGCGGACTGCTTCGGCATGCAGCTCCTTGAATACGAGAAACACCCATGAGCTCGTTTCGCCTCGGCAAATACTCGCTTACGCTCCGCGGCTCACCGCTGGTGATGGGCGTGCTCAACGTAACGCCGGATTCGTTTTCCGACGGCGGTCGCTTCCTGAACCACCGCGCGGCGATCGAGCACGCTCACAAGATGGCGGCTGAAGGCGCCGATATCATCGATGTCGGCGGTGAGTCGACGCGACCGGGGTCCGATATGGTGTCGGCCACGGAAGAGCTCGCGCGCGTGCTTCCCGTCATCGAAGCCCTGGTGCGCGGCGGCGACGGCCGTCCGCGCCTGCCGATTCCCATCTCCATCGATACGTGCAAACCGGAAGTGGCCGAAGCGGCACTCGTCACCGGCTGCTCGATGGTGAATGACGTCACGGCCGCGCGTGATTCGCGCATGGTGGATGTGATGCGCGCGCACCCGAACGCGGCGATCGTGCTGATGCACATGCTGGGCGAGCCCAAGACCATGCAGGAAGACCCGCAGTATGCCGAAGTGGTGGGCGATGTCACGTCCGAGCTCGCCATGCGCGCGGCCAGTCTGGAAGCCACCGGCATTGCGCGCGAGCGCATCGTGCTCGATCCCGGCATCGGCTTTGGCAAGACGCTCCATCACAATCTTGAGCTCTTGAAACACGTCGATGCGTTCAAGGAGTTAGGCTATCCGGTGCTCGTTGGGGCATCTCGAAAGTCGTTCCTGGGAACGCTGGTCCACCCTTCCTCCACCCCGGCCGCGCCGGAGGCGCGGCTATATGGTAGTCTTGCGGTGGCCGCCTGGTGCCACGCGCACCACATCGAGATGATCCGGGTGCACGACGTGCGCGAAACCGTCGAATTGCTCCGCGTCCTCGACGCCATCGAGGATCCCGCCCCGCACCGGCCGAAGAGGTAACACCCGTGGGCCACATCCCAACCGAGTTCATCGTCGACGCGATCGATATCCTGATCGTGACGCTCTTGCTCTACCGGTTGTTCTCGCTCATGCGCGGGACGCGCGCGGTGCACATGTTCTTCGGGCTGATCGGTTTGTTCGTGCTGTCGGTGATCGCGCAGTGGATGCATCTGATCGCGGTCAACTGGCTGATTTCATCGCTGCGCACGGTGTGGGTGATTGCGTTTGTGATCATCTTCCAGCCCGAGCTGCGGCGCGCGCTGGCACTCCTTGGTCAGAATCCGGTGTTGTCACGCTTCGTGCGCATGCGCGAGAGCGGCATCATCCCGGAGATCATGCAGGCGGTGCAGAATCTCTCCGACAAGCGCATCGGCGCGCTCATCGTGCTGGAGAAGGACCAGGGCCTGAAGAACTTCGTGGAGACGGGCACGCCCATCGACGCCAAGGTGAGCACGGAACTGATCAGCACGCTGTTCACGCCGTCGAGCCCGCTGCACGACGGCGCCATCGTAATTCAGAATGACCGCGTGGTGGCAGCAGGGTGCACGTTACCACTATCTCAAGACCAGCGCGTGGCGCCCGCACTCGGCATGCGCCACCGCGCGGCGCTCGGCCTCTCCGAGGAAAGCGACGCGCTCATCATTGTCGTGTCCGAGCAGTCGGGATCCATTGCGTACGCCGAGAACGGGAAGATCTATCGCGGCGTCGACATCTCAACGCTGCGCAGTGAGCTTCTGCATAGTTTCGGGCTGGTGCGCGACGACCGCACTCCGGCCGCCGCGCAATCGGGCTAGCTACTCCGGCAGCATCTTCACGATCACGGCGCGCTTCGGGTCGAAGACCTGCTTCGCGACCGCCATCATCTGCTCTTTGGTAACCCCAAGTATGAAGCCGGGCACCTTGTCGACGGTTTCGTAGCCGAAGCCGAGCGCCTCCAGGATGCCGTACTCCGCCGCTTGCGCGCCATTGCGCTGGAGCTCCATTACGTGCGATCCGACCAGCCACTCCTTGGAGAGTGAAATCTCGTCGTCGCTCACGGGCTCGCGGGTCACGAGGTCGAGCTCGTGCAGGATCACGCGCACCGCTTCCTCCACACCTTCCGCGCCGGGGTTCGCATAGCCGAAGAAGATTCCACGCTGGAAAAGCGGATTGAAGGCCGAGCCCGTCATGTAACCGAGCGAGCGCTTGTCGCGCAGCTCGACGAAGAGACGTCCGCCCAGTCCCGTCAACACGCCGTTCAACACCTCGAGCGCTTTGGCTTCTTCGGAGAGAAGCTTCGGCGCCGGGAATCCCACGAATACGACCGACTGCTTGATGCCGTCGCGGCGTAACACATGTTCTCCCGGCTTCACGGGATTGGCGGCGGCGTCGGCACGCGCTGTTGCGGCCTTGCCCGCGGGGAGATCGCCGAGCAGGCGCTCGGCAACACTCCGCGCGCGCTCCAGCGTCATGTCGCCCACCATCGACAGCACGACGCGATCGGGCGTCAGCAGCGACTGGTACCAGTTGCTGCAATCGGCGGCGCCGAGCTGCTTCGTCTGTGCGGCGTCACCCAGGAACGGATACGCGTAGGGATGATCGCCGAAGGTGGAACGGAACAAATGATCGAGCGTAAACTGGATGGGATTGTCGTGCCGGCGCGCGAGCTCTTCGAGGAGGCGCGTTTTCTCCTGCTCGACGCGCGCCGCATCGAATTTGGGCGCGCGCAGCACGTCGCGATAAATCTCGACAGCGTCCTCGGCGTACTCGGAGAGCACACCCATGGCGACGCCGCCGCTATCAAATGATGAGTAGCTGTCGATGCCGCCGCCCAGCCCTTCGATGCGCGCCGCGATCTCTTCGGCGCTGAAGCGCGCGCTGCCCTTGGTGAGCACGCGGTGCGTCAGCATGGCGAGGCCCGATTTTCCCGCGGGCTCGTAGCGCCCGCCGCCCGGGAACGTGGTGAGAATGGACACCAGCGGCACGTCGGGGCGCGGCTTCAAGAGCACGCGCACGCCGTTGGCCAGCGTGAATTTCGTCACGCCGCCGGATGCGCGCGAGGAGCGCTTGGCCGCGGGAATCGCGGTATCGTGCAGCGCCAGCCTGGAAGCCGCCGTGACGTCGTGCACACCGCCCTGCGACGTGAGCGTACGCGTGACAATCTTCGTCACCTCGGCTTCGGACACCATGCCCTGTGCGCTTTCCTTGGGCGTGTACGCGACGAGCGAAAGATTGTCGGGATGGAAATACTTGCGCGCCACTTCCATCACGCGCTCGGCGCTCACGCGTTTGATGGCTTCGCGGTGGCGGTCCGCCAGCTGGTAATCACCGAGGAGCTGGTAATAGCCGAGGTTCGAGGCCTGGCCCTCCATGGTCTCGAGCTCCTTGAACATGGCGCGCTCGACCTGGCGCCGCGCCTTGTCGAGCTCTTCCTCACTCGCACGCTCGTGCTTGAAGCGTTCCATCTCGGCGAAGATCGCTTCGCACGCGGGCTCCCATTTCTCGCGCGGCATCGATCCCGACACAAGAAAGAACCCCGGCCACTTCTCCGCCAGCATGTCGGCGCTCACCGACGTCACGAGCTGCTTCTCCTCGCGCACGCGGCGATACAAACGAGAGCTGCGCCCCGCGCTCAAGAGCTCCGCGAGCATCTGCAGCGCGGGATAGTCTTCGTCGAGCAGGCTCGGCACGTGAAAGCCCGCGCCGAGGTAGGCGTGATCCTGCGGGCCTTCGTACGCCTTGAAACGGAACGCGCGCTGCGCCGGCTCGACAGGCGGCTCGTTGATCGTCACCTTGCCGCTCTTCCACACGCCGTACGTCTTCTCGATCTCGGCCATGGCGGTGTCCGCATCGACGTCCCCCACCACCACGAGCACGGCGTTCGAGGGTCGGTAGTAATTGTTGTAGAACTCGACCAGCTGGTCGCGCGTGATCTTCTCGACGATGTCCTGGTAACCCGCGATGGGCCGGCGATACGTGTGTTTGTCGAAGCCGAGCTCCATGGTGCGGTAGAACGTGAACGACTCGGGCCGGTCGTCGTACATGCGCGCTTCGTCGATCACGACGAGGCGCTCCTTGGTAAATTCTTCGGGGTCGAAGGTCGAGTGCATCATGGCGTCGGCCTGCACCTCGAGCGCGGTGCCGAAATTATCCGACGGCAACACGACGTAGTACATCGTGTAGGAGTAGCTCGTGCCGGCGTTCAGGTTGCCGCCGTGTGACTTCACGATGCGCGCAATGTCGCCCACGCCGTGCTTCTCGGTCCCCTTGAAGACCATGTGCTCCTGGAAGTGGGCGAGGCCGTTCATGACTTCGGATTCGTGGACAGAGCCCACGCCGAACCAGACATTGACGGCCACAATGGGGGCCGCGTGGTCCTCTTTGAAAAGGACGGTGAGGCCGTTGGGAAGCTGTTTCTGGATGATGCCGCTTTCGGCGGTGCGTTGTGTGGTCATAGGTGCCGAATATATGAACGCCACCCATGCGCCGACAACTGCTAAAGATTTGAGGGAAAAAGAAAAAGAGGGAGCGTAGAGATCGATCGTCGCGCACGCCGTTTCCGCGGCGGCAGCCCCTGCGAGTTGGGGTCCCTGTGAGAGCCCTCCCCGATAGGCTGGCTGCACACGCTCGGATTCGGTCTTCCGCCGCTTTTCCGGCGCGTCTGACGATCGAGCCCGCGTCCGTGAGCGGCTCCTCCCTTCCGCTCACGTCCGGCTCCCTCTTTTCTTTTTCATTCACAACCCGTGTGACGCCGGCGATTTCCATCCCCGCACCACCGCAACCGCCACCATCGCCGCGGTCCCACGAGCCGATCACGATGGTGGGGACTATGGCAAACGAGATGCCAAAGATACGCGCGCCTGTTCGCGCGCACGCGCGGCACATTACTGCGCAATCAGTTGCGTAGCGAAAATTGGTTTGAAAGAGGCGCGCGAAGCCAGCGCCGATTGCGAAGAAAGCGTGGACCCAGTAGACGAAAGAGGGCCCGTTTCGGTGTCGCGTTTACACGCCGGCGAGAATGGAGGGCACGGGGGTCGCAAGGTCGCGGCCCTTTTCTTTGACGTAGGCGACGAACACTTTCGCCAGCCGCGGATCGAACTGGATGCCGGCGCTCTCTTCGATGCGGCGCAGCGCTTCGGCGAAGCTGAGTGCCTTACGATACGGCCGGTCCGTGGTCATGGCGTCGAAGCTGTCCGCCACGGTGACGATGCGCGCCGAGAGCGGAATGTTTTCGCCCGCGAGACCGTCGGGATAGCCCTTGCCGTCCCAGCTCTCGTGGTGATGGCGGACGATGTCGATGGCCCCGGTCAGGAACTCCATCTTCTCCACGATCTGCGCGCCCACCACCGGGTGCAGCTTCATCTGCACCCATTCCTCCGGAGTCAGCGGACCCGGTTTGTTGATGATGTCGTCGCGCAGGCCCATCTTGCCGATGTCGTGAAGGAGTGAGCCGAAGAGAATGCGGCGCACCTCGTCGGGTCCCATGTTGAGACACTTGGCGAGCGCCATCGAATACGACGCCACGCGCTCGGTGTGGCCGCGCGTGTACGGGTCCTTGGCTTCCAGGATCTGGATCAGCGAGCGCAGCGTGGCAACATACGTCACCTGCAACTGCTCCATCAGGCGCACGTTCTCCATGCCGATGCCGATGGAGTTGCTGATGAACTCCATGATGTCGCGGTCGTAGTCGGTGTACGGATCGCCGGAGAGCTTGGGTCCCGTGAACACGAACCCCTTGAGCTCGCCTTTCACGGTGATGGGTGCGGCATACTCGAACACCGCGAGGCGCAGATCGGGCAGGAGTTTCGTGAAACGGTTGTCACCGCTGCGCGAGATCTGCGCCGGAGTGCTTGCTCTTTCGAATTCCTTCGTGAACGGCGACGTACGCTCGATCATGAGACCGTTGAACCTGTCGACGGCAAACCCGCGCACACCGAGCAGATGGAAACGCGTGGCGTTCTCGCGCCGCACGCCGAAGATGGCGAGGCTGGACACGCGCAGCTCGCCCACCAGCGTGAGCGACGCGGTCTTCACCAGCTCTTCGAGCTCCTGCGCGCGATTCAAGTCCTGCGACACGGTGAGCAGCGTGCGCATGGAAAGCATGTGGCGTTTGAAGCTGCGTGTGAGCTGTTCCGCCTCTTCGCGTCCCTGCTCGATCTCGGACTCGAGCTCGCCGTTGCGATGGTCGAGCGAGCGGGCGCGTGATGTGCGGCGCAGCGCCGAATCAATGCGCACGTGCAGCTCGCGCAGCGAGACCGGCTTCAGAATGAACTCGTCGGCGCCGCCATCGAGCGCGGCCACACGCGCGTCCACCTCGTTCTGACCGGACAGCACGAGCACCGGAATGTTCTCGTGGTCGTCGCGAATGTTGTCGAGAACCTCGATACCGCTCATGTCGGGCAGATCGAGGTCCAGGATGAGAAGGTGCGGCGGCGCGCCCGTCGCATGTTCCAGGGCTTCACGCCCCGTGGCGGCGGTACGCACGCGGTAGCCCTGTCGCGACAGCGACGTGGACACTATCTCGAGCAGTTTGAGGTCGTCATCGACAAGCAGAATGTCGGCGCTCATCTCTTCTCCCCGTTACACGCTGAAGAGCGCGAATTTCTTTTCCTTGATGCTTTCTCCCGAGCGAATTTCTTCTTCGACAACTTCGACGAAGCAGCGCACGACCTCGGGGTCGTAGCGCAGTCCCCAGTTTTCCTTGAGCGTTGTGAGCGCTTCTTCGCGGCCCAGCGCGGGACGCGTGGGGCGCTCCTGCAGCATGGCCGCATAGCTCTCCACCACCGAGACAATGCGCGCGCCGAGCGGAATATCCTGGCCCTGCGTGCCGCGCGGATAGCCCTCGCCGTTGAAGCGCTCGTGGTGGTGCAGCACAACATTGATAGCGTGCGCCGAGAACTTCATGTCGCGCAGCATGACGGCGCCCTCGCTCGGGTGGCGCTTGATGATCTCCCATTCTTCGGGCATGAGCTCGCGCGGGCTGCGCACGATGAGGTCGCTCACCTTGATCATGCCGATGTCGCGCAGCACGGCGCCGTACATGAGGTCGCGCAGGTGCTCCGCCGGGTAGTGCATACGCTGCGCCACCGTGTACACGTAGTTGATAATCAGGTTCGTGTTGCCGCGCGCCAGCGTGTTCTCCTCGATGAGCGACATGAGCGTCTGCACGACACCCAGCGTGCGCTCGTTTTCCTCTTCGAAGCGCGACATGCTTTCGTAAGCGACGGCGGCCTGATGGATCAGAATCTTCAGGAATTCGATGGCGCCATGATCGAGCTCGCTGCGGATGGGGCGTCCAAGCAGCAGAATTCCGCGCACATCGCCACGCACGATGAAGGGTGCAACGTACGTGCATCCGAGCGCGAGCAGGGGCGCTTTGACGTCGTCGCCGAAGGGCGATTTCTCGACCGCCTGCACCTCGACGGTGCCCCCCCATTTCTCGATCTTCAACTGCGCGCCCGAGAGCGCGAAGCCGCGCATTTCGCCGGGCTCGATGCCCTTCATGGCCACCGGCACATAGTAATTGCGGTTGTGTTCGAGAAAGACGGCGCTCTCGACGCCGACCTGTGCGATGGTGGTAAGGAGGAACGCGTCCAGGAGCGCCTTGCGGTCGCGCAGGCGGTAAAAATCGGAATTAATGGAAAAGAGAGTGTTGTACTGGACGATTCGTCGCTGCAGTTCACGCGCATCGCCGCTGTTGGCACTCGCCAGCGGAACCGGAGCAGGCGATGGCGTGGTCTCGCGCGCCGGCGCGGACGTTTCCTGCCGGGGCGGGGCAGGTTTCTCGTCGCGCGGCGCGGTATGGGGCGGCGCTGAAGGACGCGAAGCCGCTGGCTTCGCGTCCATTCGGCGCGCACGATCTTCCTGGGGTGAATACGCTCGCGGCGCTTCCGGTTTCGCGTGCGCTGCCGCGTGCGCCGGCTTTTCGTCGCGCGCTCCGGCCGCGGGTGACGGCTCGTGTTTCTCCGCGCGCTGCGAAGGCGCGTGCTTGTCCGCGCGCGCGGCCTGTGGCTCCCGGGCGCGAACAGGCTCTTCCTCGTCGCTCTCGGACGCGCTGGCGTCCTCTTCTTCGGCCGGCCCGTCGCCGAGCTTCAGAATATCGTCGAGCGATTCGCCCAGGAGCGCGTCGTCGCTTTCGAGCTCGGTGGCGACAGTGGCCTTGAAGGCAAGCACCTTGGCATTGATGGCCGGAATCCCGTCGTGGAGCGAATCCGCCACCACGATGCGCGGCGCGTCCTCCTTCTTGAGGAACTTGAGCACCGTGCGCGTCGCGCCGACCAGGCCGATGGCCACGCGCCCGCGCGACGCTTCTTCGCGGATGATACGTGCGCATCCTCCGCCCAGTGATTCGAGCTCGGAAACTTCAAATAGAACGCGGGCGAGTCCCCGTCGATTGCACTCGACGAAGATGCGTTCCAACACGGCCTTCTCGTGGAAGCCGAGAGTCCCCGTGATCTTGAAAACCGTGACGCCCGGGTCGGGCGATGAAAGTTTCTCGATCCTCGTTTTTGGTGGCATGAGGGACTCCCGGCGGAAAATGCGGACGCCACTTCATTCGTGGCGCCGCGGGCACTGAGGGTCCAGTCGTTACACGACCTCTTGCGCCAGCCACTTGTCGAGGACGCTCTTCAGAAACCTCCACTCGCTGCCAACCTTCTTCGCCGGAATCTTGCGTTCCTTGGCGAGGCGGCACACGGTCTTCACGTGCATCTTGAGATACTCGGCCGCTTCGACGGACGTCATGACAACATCCTGGTCTTCTGCACCGCCGATCACGATGCTGGAGTAGTCGGTGTCTCTCCACTTGCTCATCTTGCCCCATCCTTCGTGTTTGATTGAGGGTTACTCGCCTGAGAACCCACCCTGATTCACGCCCTGTACAGCACGAAGCGTACCAACGACATCCCATCGATTTTTCAATGGGTTAGCGGATCGAATCGGGTGTTTGGGCCCACCGCACCGGGCATTCTGCACCGCCGGGCGCCGTTAATCGCAATTCCAGGGCCGCGGCAAGCCTTACAAGTCAGCGCGCGGCGCTGAGATAGCTCGCCAGGTTCGACGTCACCTGGGTCGCCGTGAGGGGCTTGCTCAGGTACCCCGCGGCGCCCAGTTTCTCGACAAGCAAGTCGGCCGTCTTGCCCGACTGCGACGTCGTCACGATGACCGGAATTTCCTGCCCGGTCTCGCGCAGACGGTCGACGATTTTCTTCGCCGCCATGGTCGGGATCCGGAACTCGCTGATGATCACGCGCGGTTGCTGCGACGCGATCAGGCTCAGCGCTTCTTCCACATCGCTGGCATAGCGCGCCCGGATGCGCTGCCGGCTCAGAATGTCGTTGAGCGTGGTGCGCGTGGTTTCGCTCTGCTCGATGACAAGCACCTCGATGCCGCCGTCGCTTTCGGCCAGAGCCTCGGCCGCACGGCGCGACGCGGCCGCCGCGGCGGGGGTCACGTGCAGCGGCGGTGCATCGTGCGCCTGGGGCGCCACGGGCACGGCCTCGACATTGAGCGTCCCCGTGATCGAGAGGTACGTGCGCAGGATGTCACCCGCGTCCAGCAGCGGGACCCGGCGCCCGTCTACGCGCACGACGTCGTGCGGAATTCCTTTCCACACGGGAATCGAATCGCCGAGCACGACGCCGCTTTTCTGAACGCCTTCGCCCG